>DBGFLV010000250.1:0-19411 GCA_048528425.1 Oxalobacter sp.
AAGGCCGAAATCGAGGAAATTATCTCGAAAATTGCCCGTATTCCGCCGCAAACCGTTAACCAGGACGACCGGAGCAAATTGCAAAATCTGGATCGCGATCTCAAAAACGTCGTTTTCGGTCAGGACGCCGCCATTGACGCCTTGTCAGCCAGCATCAAAATGGCCCGTGCGGGCCTCGGCAAAATGGACAAGCCGATCGGTGCTTTTCTGTTTTCGGGGCCGACCGGTGTCGGCAAAACGGAAGTGGCGCGTCAACTCGCTTTCGCTTTGGGTATCGACCTGATCCGTTTTGACATGTCCGAATACATGGAGCGCCATGCCGTTTCCCGAATGATCGGTGCGCCTCCGGGTTACGTCGGTTTCGATCAAGGAGGGCTGTTGACGGAAGCCATTACCAAGAAACCGCATGCCGTTTTGTTGTTGGATGAAATCGAAAAGGCCCATCCCGACATTTTCAGCATTCTGTTGCAAGTGATGGATCACGGCACATTGACCGACAATAACGGTCGAAAAGCCGACTTTCGTAACATCATCATCATCATGACGACCAATGCGGGAGCGGAAAGCCTTCAGAAATCGTCAATGGGCTTTACCAACCGCAAGGAAGTGGGCGACGAGATGATGGATATCAAGCGGATGTTTACACCGGAATTTAGAAACCGGCTCGATGCGATCATTAGTTTCAGACCGCTAAATGAAGAAATCATTTTGCGTGTCGTCGACAAATTCCTGATGCAGCTGGAAGAACAGTTGCATGAAAAGAAAGTGGACGTCGTCTTTACCCCGGCATTGCGCCGCTTCCTGGCGAAAAAAGGTTTCGATCCCCTGATGGGCGCGCGACCAATGCTGCGGCTGATACAAGACTTGATCCGGAAAGCACTGGCCGACGAATTGTTGTTCGGTCGTCTCGTCTCGGGCGGGGCTGTGACCGTCGATTTGGACGACAACGAAGCTATCCGGCTGGAATTTCCGGAAAGACCCCAATCGGAACCGTTGCCGGAAAATAATTTCCTGGAAATTGAATAGTTTCTGCCGGATAGCGCAGTCAACAGGACTAGCGTCGACGAACGAGACCGGTCTGGGACAATCTCGAAAAACGATCGCTAAAACGGAACAGGGAACAGCGGCTTTTGCCGTTGTTCCCTGTTTGCTTTCGGAAAAGGCCGGTGAATTCATGCGCTCGTTCAATACTCGATAAAGCGACACCGTGTTCGACTGCCTCTTCAGGAAGGCAACCGTTTTTTCTGGATTTCGAGTCCACCAGGTTGCAAGTGATCGGTACAGCTCAACGGCAACCTATTTTGAGACAAGCCTTATAACCAGACAACGCTTAACAGAACGACGGCCGTAGCATAGATCAGCAAGGCGCTAAACCGGCGGAAGGTGAAAGGAAATCCAAGTGTTTTAATACCCAGCCGGATCGAGAAAAGAGAAGCGCCTGTGACGATCACCGGCTCGAGAAAGGCAAGCCATGCAAAAGAATAGCCGTATTCTTGCCAGGCCGCTGCACTGATCCGGCAAAGGCCGAGAAAAATACCCCAGCATGCGACAGGGATCAGACAATACGCAAACGACTTCCACAGAAAATCGTTCCCGGCGATGAAGGCGGCCGTACGGAGAACCGTATAAATGATCAGACTGACTAGCGAACCTGCTGCCACAATGAAGAAAAGACGGTACACACTGATCGCGTCCTGGGCAATCCACCAGGGAAGGTCCGTTATCCCGGGCCAGTTTTCCGTATAGGTCAGATAGAAACTGTAAAGCGCGTTGTTGCGCCAGGCCAGGGCCATCGTACCGATACCGATGACGCCCCACATCAGCAGAAAAAGGGCCGAATTCGAGAAGTCTCCGGGGTTTGCAGACAGGATTTCGTTTGACGGCGGACGCATGGCCAATTCGACGGCATCGCGGTAACCGCTGCAACGACCGCAGGCATGGCAGGCCGAAGCGCTTTGCATTTGTCCGATATTGATCAAGGGGGCGCAATTGACGCGTTGGGTGGCTCCCTCAAACCGTTTCCAGCGCGTTTTGTCTACCCGGAAATGAAAAGGCGACAGTGTGGCTAAAAAACCGAAAAAACCGTTTCCCGGACACAGATACATACACCATATGCGTTTGCCGTTTCCGTATAGGTAACCAGTCAACAGGGCACAACAGGTTGGAATGCCCAAAAGAACCAGCGAGGCCGGAAAGCGGTCGTACACGCCGATTAACTGCCCGTACAAGGTGGTACCGACCAGTACAGTACACGGCCATCCTTTCCAGCGAATCCAGCGGGGAATGGATTTTTTTTTCCCGTAATGACTGATGAGTTCGGTCAAGGTTCCGTCAGGACAGAAAAGGCCGCACCAGAACCGGCCGAACAACAGCATGCTTAAAACGATACCGGGCCAGCCCACTCCCCAAAACAGGAGGCGCGAAAACTGCCGGGTGCCGTTATCAGACAACCACACGGGTCCCAAAAGCAGGGCAAGATAAAGGCACACGACACTCCACTGAAGACAGGAAACCGTTTTCGGATGGTTTTTCAAGAGGTGGCCGAAACGAGCCGGTCGGGATATCGAAGCGGGATGACCGGTTATCCTTTCAGCAGAGAATTGATTTTCGGACAAAACCTTGCTTCCAAGGGGCTTTACCATTTTCGTGTCGATGGGAAAGGCATCCGGAGCGTCCTTGTCGATTACTTTCATCACGCAACGGTTGAAGATTCTTGTGTTAGACGAACAAGCGATGCAATAATGCAGGCCGTGTCTTCAAAGCGACCCCGGCAGACAAGACGGAAAGTTCACCCGTTTTATTGCAAAGCCGGATTCATAAACGTTTTTTCAGGAAATCACATTATGCCTTCAAAAATCGTTACTTTGCGAAATGGTATCACGATGCCGACATTGGGTCAGGGAACCTGGTTCATGGGAGAGTCGTCTTCGGCAAAAAAAGAGGAAATCGCCGCCTTGCAGCGGGGAATCGATCTCGGCATGACACTGATCGACACGGCCGAAATGTACGCTTCGGGCGGTGCGGAAAAAGTCACGGGAGAAGCGATTGCCGGCAGAAGAGATAAAGTGTTTCTGGTCAGCAAAGTATTGCCGGGCAACGCTAGCCGCAGAGGAACGATTGCCGCATTCGAACGCAGTCTGGACCGGCTGAAAACGGATTACCTGGATTTGTACCTGCTTCACTGGCGGGGAGGTTATTCCCTGGAAGAAACGTTCGATGCAATGGAGAGACTGTTGGAAGCCGGAAAGATCCGGGCTTATGGCGTTTCCAACTTCGATCTGGACGATATGGAAGAAGCATCGCAAGTCGACAACGGCCACATCTGTGTCAATCAGGTATTGTACAACCTGGCTTCCCGAGGCATCGAATGGAATTTGATGCCCTGGCAGAAAGAACACCGTATTCCTGTCATGGCCTATTCACCGCTTTATCAGACACGTCTGTTGCAAAGCGCGAGCTTGAAGCGGGTCGCCGCAGAATTGTCGATCACACCGGCCCAGCTGGCGTTGGCCTGGTTGTTGCACCAGGGCGCGGTACCGATTCCGAAGTCGTCCAGTGTCAAGCGTGTCGAGGAAAACCGGAAAGCGTGGGACATTACCCTGGAACAAGCCGTGCTGGATGAGCTGGACGCGCTCTTTCCGCCACCAGATCGTAAAATGCCGCTCGACGTTTTATAAAAACGTTTACGACAATAAAGGAGCGTTACTGCCGGATTCCGAGCCGTTCAGACGACCCTGTTCGGCGAACTGGCGTATCAGTCGAATCGTGTCGATATCGGTTTCCTGATAGGCCGAGCGGCGAAAATCGTTGTACATCGCTTCCGCCCCTTCATCCGGTACCGCATCCTCATAAATGAAACGGACAAAAAGACGATCGGGAAACGGTTCGTCGATCGAGATTTCGAGTCTGGATTCAGGAATTTCGCCCTGTGCCGGAATGGAAAACAGGAGTTTTTCCATCGGAAAGAATTCCACTCTGTCCCGCACTCTGAATTTGCCGAAATCGAGCGTGCGTGCAATGACGTTGTCTGATGTCTCGGTAATGTCGAATGCTTCCATGTAGGGAATGAAGAGAGTCGGTTCGGTAGCCCGTAAAAGCAATCCTTGCCACAACTGCTGCCGGTCGAGCCGTTTCGTACGGGGGTCTTGGAAGTCGTTGATTTCGATCAGGTGTTCAAATTTCATGGAAGTATGGAATAAGTGGAAAGATTTATTGATGCCGGTTAGGACAAGATGACCCTGCCCGGGCCAACGCTTAGCCGAATCGGCCTTTTTCAAAGGAAAAACCTTTGATGAATTCGGCAGCGGGCAAGCGTCTGGCGCCCGGTTTCTGAAGTTCATCCAGCGTTAGCGAACCCGTACCACAGGCAACGACGATTCCGTTTTCATCCGCAGAAACAATCTGTCCGGGTGGGGCGTTGACTGATTGGGCGCTGGATCTGGCTTTCCAGATTTTGATTGGTGTCCTTTCGTAAAGCGCAATGCAACCGGGAAAAGGATTAAATGCCCGGATTCGGCAGTCGATGGTATCTGCCGGTAACGTAAAGTCCACTATCGCTTCTTCCTTTCGGATTTTGGCAGCGTAAGTGACCCCTTCATCCGGTTGAGCATGAAAAACGGCCGATCCGTTTTCGATACGCTCTAGTGCGGTCGAAATCAGTCTGGCACCGAGTCTAGCCAACCGGTCGTGCAGTTCGGCGGCGTTGACGTTTTTTTCAATGGCAACCGCTTCTTGGAGGAGAATGGGACCGGTGTCCAGTCCTTCTTCCATTTGCATGATGGAGATACCGGTATGGGAATCACCGGCTTCGATCGCACGTTGGATCGGCGCGGCGCCACGCCATCTCGGCAAAAGCGAGGCGTGAATGTTCAGGCAGCCGTATTTCGGCAACGCGAGGAAAGCCTTCGGCAGAATAAGGCCGTAAGCGACCACGACCATGACATCCGGTTTTAGTTGCGCTATTTTTTCATAGGCCTTCCGAGCTTCTTCCGCATGCGAGCCGTTCAGGCGTAACGAAACAGGCTGTTCGACAGAAATGGCGTGGTTCAGCGCCGATAGTTTGACGGCTGAAGGCTGATATTTCATGCCGCGTCCGGCAGGACGGTCAGGTTGCGTCAGCACCAGTTCGACCTGGTGACCGGACTGGAGCAGTGCGTCCAGTGCGTGACTGGCAAATTCGGGTGTACCGGCGAAAACCACTTTCATCGCTTGCTTCCCTGTTTTTGTCCCTTTGTTGAAGAAGCACTCTTTTTCTGTTCACGTTCTTCTTTCAGGAGTTTTTTCTTGATTCGGTTCCTTTTCATGGGAGAAAGGTAGTCGACAAAGACCCGGCCTTTCAGATGGTCGATTTCATGTTGCACGCAAACGGCCAAAAGCCCTTCCGCCTCGATTTCAAATAACTGGCCTTCTGCGTTTTGTGCCCTGACAGTTACCTGGGCCGGACGTTCGATCTCGTCATAGACACCGGGAAGCGAAAGACATCCTTCCTCGAACCGGGCTTTTTCTTCACTGGTGTGGATAATTTCCGGATTGATGAACACCTTCAGTTCGTTTCGCTGTTCCGAGACGTCGATGACGACGATTTGTCGGTGAACGTTGACCTGAGGCGCTGCCAAGCCGACTCCCGGGGCCGCATACATGGTCTCGGCCATGTTTTCGACCAGCGTCTTTAACGCTGCGTCAAAGGATGTGACCGGCCTGGACGCTTTCATCAGGCGAGGATCGGGATACCGCAAAATAGGTAAACGTGTCATGGGTTTTTCTGTCAGGAACAACAATAGAAAGGATATTCTTGCCAGCAGGCATTTTCCTAGGCAGAATTTGAAAGAAAAGCTGCCTTAAACGACAGGTAAAAAATGCCCGGAGGGGTACCTGCCGATCCCCAAGTTTAGCATAGCGGCTTTTTTTGTGCTGTACGGGACTTGTCTTTACAGCAAAAGACATTTTCGGTTTTTCCTTTTGAAGCGGGAATCAACATTGGACAAAACAGTCAATTACGATAAAGAAGAACTGGCGGCGTGGATTCGCCTGATACACACTCCCGGCGTCGGTATTCGGACGGCGCACAAGATGTTGACGGCTTACGGACTACCGCAAAACATTTTCATGACATCGTACCGTGAACTTCAGCGAATTGTATCGCCCCAGATCGCTGATGCTCTTTATGCACCGGTTCCCGAGGCGATAACGGAACAGATCGCGAAAACCGAGCAATGGCTTGATGAACCGGGCAATACCATTGTGACGCTTTCCGACAGCCTTTATCCCATTCAATTGCTTGAAATTGCCGACCCTCCGTTGATGCTGTACATAAAAGGACGCGTTGAACTGCTGTCTTCCCCATCCATTGCCGTAGTCGGCAGCCGGAACGCCACCACGCAAGGATGCCTTGATGCGGAGGAATTCTCGCGCTCGCTCAGTGAAACGGGACTAACAATCGTTTCAGGCCTGGCACTGGGCATTGACACTGCGGCTCATCGGGGCGGATTGAACGGGACGGGTTCCACTATCGCGGTCATCGGGACGGGAGCCGATATCGTCTATCCGGCCAGAAACCACAAACTCGCCCATCAAATTGCAGAAGAAGGCTGTATCGTCAGTGAATTTCCGTTGGGAAGCGGAGCACTGGCCTCTCATTTTCCAAGGCGCAACCGGGTGATCAGTGGCTTGTCGAACGGGGTGTTGGTCGTCGAGGCGGCCGCTCGGTCGGGGTCGTTGATCACAGCCAAAATGGCGCTCGACCAGGGGCGTGACGTGTTCGCTATTCCCGGATCGATTCATTCGCCTCTTTCGAGAGGATGCCACGAATTGATCCGTCAAGGTGCCAAGCTGGTTGAGACTTCTCAAGACATTCTCGAAGAATTGAAACACTATAGCGGTATCGCCCCGTCGCCCGCGCCGGAAGAAGAAACGGGTCTGTCCGGCCCGGAGAGTGGGGAAGTGCTGGCCCAGATGGGATTTGATCCGGTCGACGCCGATACCTTAAGCGAGCGATGCCAGCTGGACGCCGCCACACTAAGCGTGGAATTGCTTAATCTGGAACTGGCCGGTTGTGTGGAAAGTCTTCCAGGCGGTTTTTACCGTCGTTTGGTCGGGCACCACTGAGAAAACTTCACGCGTTTGGCGTAGGCAGACACGATCAGGCTGGCCTGAAAAATCAGGCAAAGTGTGGGTAAAACGGCAAATTGTCCTTTTTATTTTTAGTCGTTGAATCGTTTGCTTGCTCTCGGAGATGTCTCCCATTATCATTTCCCGCTTTATACACGATGCTTTCTGATTAATTGAGATAACGTTATCGTTTTCCAGTTCACCGCCATTTATCATTTTTTATGACCAAAACGCTCATCATCGCCGAAAAACCGTCTGTCGCGAATGACATCGCTAAAAGTCTCGGCGGTTTTGTCAAACAGGGTGATTACTTCGAGTCGGATCAATATGTCCTGACCTCGGCAGTGGGCCATCTTCTGGAAATCAGGGCACCGGAAGAATACGAGGTCAAACGAGGAAAATGGAGTTTTGCCCATCTGCCGGTCATTCCGCCGAAATTTGCCTTGGAACCGATTGCCAAGACGGAAGCCCGGTTGAAAATGTTGAACCGGCTAATCAAGCGAAAAGATATTTCAACGATTATCAATGCATGTGACGCCGGTCGGGAAGGCGAACTGATTTTCAGATTGATCGTGCAGTACGCAAAAGCGAAACAGCCGGTCAAGCGGTTGTGGCTGCAATCGATGACACCGGCAGCCATCCGGGAAGGTTTCAACCATTTGCGGGATGACGAAGAAATGCAACCGCTGGCCAAAGCGGCGCGTAGCCGTTCGGAGGCGGACTGGCTGATCGGCATCAACGGTACCCGTGCCATGACGGCTTTCAATTCGAAAGAAGGCGGTTTTTTTCTGACCACGGTTGGCCGCGTCCAGACACCGACGTTATCCATCGTCGTCCAGCGTGAAGAGAAAATCAAGAACTTCGTTTCACGTGATTACTGGGAAGTACGGGCCGAGTTCGTTTGTGCCCAGGGGGTTTACGAGGGACGCTGGCTGGATGCCCAATTCAAAAAGGATGAAACCGATCCGGAAAAACGGGCAGAACGTCTGTGGAGCCGCGCTGCGGCCGAGACAATTGTTACCGCTTGCCTGGGTAAACCCGGAAAAGTCACGGAAGAGTCGAAACCGACGACATCTCTTTCCCCCGCCCTGTTCGATCTGACCAGTTTGCAAAGAGAAGCCAATGCGCGCTTTGGTTTTTCGGCCAAAAATACATTAGCCTTGGCACAGGCCCTTTACGAAAAACACAAGGTATTGACGTATCCGCGAACGGATTCGCGTCATTTGCCCGAAGATTATCTGCAAACCAGTATGCAGACGCTGGAAAGTCTGACGGCCAGCGCCGGTTACCAGCCGTTTGCCTCGCAAATTCTACAAAACCGCTGGGTGCGTCTGAACAAGCGGATCTTCGACAATAAAAAAATATCGGATCACTTTGCCATCATACCGACGACACAGTTACCAAAGAGCCTGTCCGAACCCGAACAAAAACTGTACGATCTCGTCACACGCCGTTTCATGGCCGTGTTTTTCCCGGCGGCCGAATTTCTGGTGACGACCCGTTTTACGGAAGTGGCCGGTCATCGTTTCAAAAGCGAAGGCCGAGTCATGACCAAGCCCGGCTGGCTGGCCGTTTATGGAAGAGAAATGCCGGCTTCCGGGAAGAGCAGTGAAAACGATCGCCTTCTGGTGCCGGTAGCGTCGGGTGAAACGGTACTGACCGATCAAGTCCTGATTGACGAACTGGCGACCAAACCGCCGGCCCGCTATACCGAAGCCACGCTGTTGTCGGCGATGGAAGGAGCCGGAAAACTGGTCGAAGACGAGTTGCGCGAAGCGATGAGTGGCAAGGGACTGGGTACGCCAGCAACCCGTGCTGCGATTATCGAAGGATTGTTGACCGAAAAATATCTTTTGCGCGAAGGACGCGAACTCATTCCGACACCGAAGGCCTTCCAGCTGATGACGCTCTTAAAAGGACTGGGCGTCAAGGAATTGACGTTACCGGAACTGACCGGTGAATGGGAGTTCAAGCTTTCACAGATGGAAAAGGGGCAAATCAGTCGCGAGGAATTCATGCAACAGATCGCCCAAATGGCGCAAGTCATCGTCAAGCGCGCGAAGGAGTACGACGAAGATACGATTCCGGGTGACTACGCCACCTTGAAGACACCCTGTCCGAAGTGTGGAGGCGAGGTCCGGGAAAACTATCGGCGTTTTGCCTGTACCCAATGTGAGTTCTCGATCAGCAAAACACCGGGAAGTCGTCAGTTTTCCGTTCCTGAAGTCGAGGAGTTGCTTGAAACCGGACAGATCGGGCCCTTGCAGGGATTCCGTTCGAAGATGGGGCGGCCTTTCGCGGCCATATTGAAAATCGTTCCTGATCCGGAAAAAGACAATTTCAAGCTGGAGTTCGATTTCGGCCAACACGAGGAAGAAGAAACCGAGACACCGGACTTTACGGGGAAAACACCTGTCGGGCAATGTCCTAAATGCCAAGGCCAGGTGTACGACGCCGGTTTGTCCTATGTGTGTGAACATGCCGTTACCAGACCCAGAAGTTGCGATTTCAGAAGTGGCCGTATCATTCTTCAGCAGGAAATCCTGCCGGAACAGATGGCTAAACTGTTAAATGAAAGACAGACCGATCTTTTGACCGGTTTCGTCTCTCAACGGACGCACCGGCCTTTCAAAGCTTATCTGGCACTGGGCAAAGAAGGAAAGGTCAGTTTCAAATTTGCCGAACCGGCCGGAAAAACCGCCGGTGCGAAGAAAAAAGCTACCACTGCTGATAAAACGGAGGCGGCGGATCCCGCTGAAGGGAGAGACAAACCCGTCAAAAAGAAAAGCACACCCCGGAAAACCACAGCCAGGAAAAAGGCGCAACCCTAAAGCTCCGTGCTGTGAACGAAAAAGGAGGCCTTTGCCTCCTTTTCTTTTTTCAATTGCCGGTTTTCAGCGGTGACCCAAAACGGGATGGGGCCGGTAGGGCTTTTCCAGTTCGGCGATTTCTTCTGCCGAGAGTGTAAGCGTGGTGGCCGAAACGGCCTCGTCCAGCTGGTGCAACTTGGACGCGCCGACAATCGGTGCGGTCACTCCTTTGTGAAGCAGCCAGGCATAAGCGACCTGGGCATTGGAAAGGCCGCGTCTTGCCGCGACTTTGGAAAGCGTGTTGACCACGTCGAAATCCGCTTCCGAATAGAAGACGCGCAGCGCCATTTCATCGGTCTTGGCACGCGACGTTGCTGAATTGTTTTTGGAAGCGTCCTTGTCCTCGGGTTTCCGATTCCCGGCCAGAAAGCCGCGTGCGAGCGGACTCCACGGAATCAGTCCGATGCCTTGATCCTGGCAAAGGGGAATCATCTCCCTTTCTTCTTCCCGATAGGCTAGATTGTAATGATTTTGCATCGAAACAAATCGAGACCAATTGTGCTCTTTGGCGATCTGCTGAGCTTTGGCAAATTGCCACGCCCACATACTGGACGCGCCGATGTAACGGACTTTTCCCGATTTGACGACGTCGTTTAACGCCTCCATTGTCTCTTCGACCGGTGTTTTGTAATCCCAGCGGTGAATCTGGTAAAGATCGATGTAATCCGTCCCGAGCCGTTTCAACGAAGCGTCCACGGCATCGAAAATATGCTTTCTGGACAGTCCGCTGGTGTTGGGCGGAATGGTTTTGGCACTGGCTGATGCGGCATCGGCCGTGACGTCGTCGGAAACGTGGAAGTAAACCTTGGTGGCAATCACGATTTCTTCACGCCGGGCGTATTCTTTCAACAGTTTTCCGGTCAGGGTTTCTGACAGACCGTTGGAATACAGGTTGGCAGTGTCGAAGAAGTTGATCCCGGCTTCGACTGCGCGCCGGACGAATGGACGCGACGATGCCCTGTCCAGCACCCAAGGACGCCACTTCGGCGAACCGTAAGTCATCATGCCCAGACAAATACGTGATACTTTCAGACCGCTTGAGCCGAGATTGACGTATTCCATCAGTATCCTTTCGACTAATTGTGCTTTTTGGACGTCTTGACGGGTTCGACGCCCAGCTGTTTCAGTTTCCGGTAAAGGTGGGTGCGTTCAAGACCTGTTTTTTCGGCTACACGAGTCATGCTGCCGCCTTCCTGGGCGAGATGGTGCTCGAAATAAATTCTTTCGAACATGTCTCGTGCTTCACGCAGCGGCAAATCGAACGATAAAAGGGAGGTGCTGATGACAGCGTTATTGTTCAGTGAACTGTTCTGCATTTGCAGGGAAACGGTGTTTCCTGTCGAACCGGACCGGTTTTCTGCCACCATGACGGACTGTGCAATCGAAACCGGGGGAACCGGGCGGTTCCTTTCCTGATGACGTGCCAGTCCTTGCTGGACGGCTTGCAACAACTTTTGAAGGGCGATCGGTTTTTCCAGGAAATTCATGGCTCCGATCCGCGTCGCTTCAACAGCGGTGTCGATGGTTGCATGCCCGGACATCATGATTACCGGCATGGTCAAATAACCGTCCCTCTGCCATTCTTTCAGCAAAGTAACACCATCGGTGTCTGGCATCCAGATATCCAGTAAAACCAGATCGGGTGTTTCTGAGGCACGGATTTCACGTGCCTGTTGTGCGTTTTCTGCTGTTTGTACGACGTGACCCTCGTCGGAAAGGATTTCCGAGAGCAGTTCACGTATTCCCATCTCATCGTCAACTACCAGAATATTTGCCATATCTTTAAATCGTATCTAGGTGTTACTTCGTTTCCGTCCTAACCCGGTTCATCATTACTTTCTGACGAAGCCAGTTGCAAAAACAAAATTGAAACTTTTGCTCCATTGGTGTCTGTTCGGTTTTGCACGTCGATACGACCGCCGTGTTCATCGACAATCTTTTTGACCATGGCCATTCCTAAGCCGGTACCGCGTTCTTTAGTAGTGATGTAAGGTTCGAAAATGCGCGCCAGTATTTTTTGTGCAAACCCTGGTCCATTATCCATGACAGAAAGTCGAACTGCAATGCAGATTTGGTGGGAAGCGTCCTGATAATGGACTTTTTCTGTCATTAATTCGATACGAGGAGAAAACGGTTTCCCATTTTGGACTTCGCTGACGGCATCCTGTGCATTTTGAAGCAGATTGTGGATGACCTGTCTCAACTGCGTTTCATCCCCCATAATGTCGGGCAAATCGTTTTCAAGACGCATGTGAATGACGTGATGCGCTTCGTCTCCGGCATACAAATGGACAATTTCTTCGACCAGATTGTTGAGATTTAACGGCTTTAGCAGTACTGGTGGCGTTTTGGCGAAATTCCGGAAGTCGTTTACCATTTGTTTCATGGCAGTGACCTGATTGACGATGGTGTCGGTACTTCTTTTCAGGATGGAAGCGTCGGAGTCCGAGAGTTTGTCGTGCAACTTCATTTGCAACCGTTCTGCAGAGAGTTGAATCGGTGTCAACGGATTTTTGATTTCATGTGCCAGCCTTCTGGCGACTTCTCCCCACGCAACGGATCGCTGGGCTGAGATCACTTCCGTAATGTCGTCGAAGACAACAATGTAACGGTTTTCATTGTTGACCGAATGAAACGATCCCCGTGCTAAAAGCGTGATGTCGGGTTCGTTGGCAGGCGCTTCCGTTTCGCGCGGAATTTCGATTTGCTGTTGCCAGTGAAGTTGTTGGGCCTGTCCGTTACCGGCAACCTGTGCGCTAAACTGTGAAAACGCTTTGGTAACGGCCGAGGAAAACACAGTCAATCTGTCGATTTTCGACAGTTCCTGTCCGATAAACGGCGTCAAATCGTGTCGTAAAATCCGGGCGACCGGGTCGTTGCAACCGACCAGTCTGAAGGCGTTGTCTAAAACGATCACTCCAGCGGACATGTTGGCGAGGACCGATTCGAGGTAGGCTTTGGCCGATTCCAGATCAGCCCGGTTTTTTTCAGCCAGCGCACGCGCCTCGGCAAGCTGGTGGGTCATGGCGTTAAAAGATTGCGTGAGCGTGCCCAGTTCGTCGGAACTGGCGACAATAGGGCGCGGCGAAAGATTTCCTTCAGCCACTGCTTTGGTTCCCTGCGCCAGTAAAAGTAGGGGCCTGGCCAGATTGGAGGCGATTTGAAACGCACCGGCAATGGCACCGAAAATGGCCAACAGTAAAGTGAGGGATAAGGTGACAATGTAAATTTTCCGCAATCCCGACCGAGAAAGCGAACGGATCTGGTATTCGCTGTAGGCAGCACGCAGGGCTTCTGCATCGGCAGCCACGTTCTCCGGCATTTTTTGCAGCAGTTGCAGATAATAAGGTTCACTTTGCAGCGAAACGGCCAGGTTGTTGTCCGGTAACGTGACGATGACCCGGATCAGCAGATCGGTTTCGTGCGTTTCAGCTGTTGCCGGATCGTCTATTTCTCCCTCGATGGCTGAGTAATGGGACGCCATGCGTGCCTGACGCAGCATGGCCGATGTAGGGAGATCGGGGACCAGAGAAGGATTGCTGGTACCTGACGTCGCGATCAGGTGGCCTTTACTGTTGACGATGACCGCCTCGATTCCTTCCTTGTCGTTTCTCAGTCTGGAGAGCAAAATAGTCTGTTCCGACAGGGAGCGTCCGGCCAGTTCGGCTGCCAAATTGTTGGCTTGCGCAGTCAATTCTTCCTTGGACGTTTCGAGGATGGATTGAGCCAGCTTGACACCGGAGTCCAGTGCGGACTCGACGCGTACATCGAACCACGACTCGATGGAACGGGAAACGAACTGTACCGAGACGACATAAATGACAGCTCCGGGCAGGATGCCCATCAGGGCGAACAACACGACCAGTTTGGTCATCAGTTTCGAACCGAATTTGCCCCGCCGGTAACGCTTGTAGAGGCGGATCAGCATCCAGACGACGAGAATGAGCAGTGCTGCGGCGACCAGAAAGTTCACTCCGACCAGCCACGAATAATTTTGGTCGAAAAAGTCCGTATTTTCAGACGCGGAAGCGAGCAAAAAGAGCAGGATGCTCATGACCGCTGTGCCGACAATCCAGAGATAGCGTAAACCTCGAGTCACTTTTTACCCTGCTTAAGGTCTGTAGGAAAACCGTATCCATTCGGAAGAAAGACGCCAGTCGCTGTTGTTTAACGCATTGATCTGGAACGGTTTCGGCAGTTGTGAAACATCCAGCATGACCCGGACGGAGACGTTGTATTTTTCTCCCGGTTCCAGGTCGGACGCATCGGCAATAACCCAGCTCGGCGGGTAACGAATGGCCGAAAGAGCGTCTTCCAGCGTAGCGTAATTGCGTTGTAGTGTCCCCGGGATGGAAACACTGTACTGTCTGGTTAAGACATTGTAGGCAATTCGGGTCGTGCTGGACTTGGAAACCGGCACTTCGTCGAACCAGAAAGTTCTGGGACGTCTGACTTCGATTTCCGTCTTGAAGTAAAGAGGAATACCGTGCAGCAAGGTTTCTTCGAGATGTCGGTTAAAGTCCAGGGAATAACTGCTCATCAATTTGTAGACGTTGCCCGAGCGTTCGACTTTGGCCATGTTAATCCGGATATCGTCACCGGCAAGAGACGATACCGGATGCATGGCCATCAGTAAGAAGGCAAGGCAAGACAGCAATGGTAGCAAGCGGCGTATCACGGAAGATTCGAATAATGATGACAAACGATATGATAGCCTGTTATGTTTTTTTAAACAAAGCATAAAAGAGACCGTCGTGGTCGTCGGTAGTCCCGGCATGGGGTAACAGCTGGCCGGGTGCGTCAAGCCGGATGACGCCGGGACGAGAAGCGAACGTCTGTGCCTGTTGTTCGGATTCTTCCGGCCAAATGGAACAGGTTGCGAGCAACAATCGACCGCCCGGTTTCAGCATCGTCCAAACGGTCTCGAGAATACGCCGGGCAACCGAAGCCAGTTCCCGCGCATCGTCAGGCCGTCTCAGCCAGCGAATGTCCGGGTGTCGGCGGACGATGCCGGAAGCGGTACAGGGTACGTCTGCCACTATACAGTCAAACGGAGTTTTGTCCCACCAGTCTGATTGGGTCGCGTCCCCGATTCGCGTTTCGGCTTTCAGACCCAGACGGTCGAGGTTGTCGACGATCATTTTCAACCGGTTCGCGTCCTGGTCCAGCGCCAAGAGGTCGACGTCCGCCGTTTCCAGCAAATGTCCCGTTTTACCGCCGGGTGCCGCACACGCGTCCAGCACTTTCATGCCATCCCGGAGTTCCAGTAACGGTACAGCCAGTTGTGCTGCTGCGTCCTGAACTGAAACGAGTCCGTCAGCAAATCCCGGGATTCGGTTGACCGGAACGGCGGGAATCAGTTTGACCGCCCACTCTCCGACCATAACGGCGTTAAACCCAGCCGATTTAACCAGGGCACAATACTCTTCAACTCGTATTTTGCGGCGATTGACCCGCAGCGTTAACGGAGGTGTGGAATTTCCGACGTTTAACAGGGTTTGCCACTGTTGCGGATAAGTTTTCTTTAACCGGTCGATCCACCAGACAGGGTAATTCCACTGCGCTTCGGGAAAATGAGCGGCTTCTTCAAGCAAAACGGCCTTTTCACGCAGGAAACGCCTTAATACCGCATTGACCAGACCTTTGGCTTTCGCGAGAGAACGGTGGGAAGCGGCCGCCTGCACGGCCTGATCGACCGTCGTGTAGGATTCGTAACGCAGCGTTTCCTTTTCCGGAACCAGCAAGGCCAGTGCACTGTACAGAAGCGTTTGCAACAGCACCGGTTCCGGAGGTCGACGAGTCAGTTTGTTGACCAGAAAACGGACGAGGCCGAGTTTTCGTATCGTACTGTAGGCAATATCCTGTATAGCGCCACGGGTGGCAGCATCCAGATTACCGGCGGCAACAACGGCAGACAAGGCGACCGGTAGGGATTGACCGGTCAGAACACGGCTGACGACTTCGGCAGCGCCCAACAGTCGCAAGGCCAGCGATTCAGGAGCCGGTTTGCCTTGGGAAAAAACGGATACGTCGGAAGGGGGCATACCGGTCTACTCCTCAAGAAAAAATTATTGCAGCGAATGGTCTAATCCGTCCTGTACCTGCTCGGCTGCACGAATGACGGCACGGGCCTTGTTTTCGGTTTCCTTCAGTTCGGATTCGGGGCAAGAGTCTGCCACAATCCCGGCACCGGCGCCGACGTAAAGCATGTTCTTGCAGATGACGCCCGTCCGGATAGCAATGGCCAAATCCATTTCTCCGCCGAAAGAAAGATAACCACAGGCTCCGCCGTAAATGCCACGCTTGACCGGTTCCACTTCGTCAATGATCTGCATGGCCCGGACTTTAGGGGCGCCGGAGAGCGTCCCGGCCGGAAAAGTCGCTTTCAGCACGTCCAGATTGGTCAAGCCCGGTCTCAGCGTACCTTCAACGTTGGAAACGATATGCTGGACGTGCGAGTATTTCTCGATCGTCATTTTTTCTGTGACCTTGACACTGCCGATTTCAGCAATGCGGCCGATATCGTTTCGGGCCAAGTCGATCAGCATGACGTGTTCAGCGATTTCCTTGGTATCGGCCAGCAGTTCGGACGCCAGCCGTGCATCCTGTTCAGGGGTCGCTCCGCGTGGACGCGTCCCGGCCAGCGGACGGACAATCACTTTGCGCCCAGCAGGCGTATTTTCCTGACGAACCAGAATTTCCGGTGAAGAACCAATGATGTGGAGATCGTCAAAATGATAGTAATAAAGATAAGGTGAGGGGTTCAACGCGCGCAGCGAGCGGTAAAGCGACAGAGGTGAATCCGTGTAAGGTTTTCTCAATCGCTGGCTCAAGACGACCTGCATGCAGTCGCCGTTGGCGATATATTCTTTGGTTCTGTTGACAGCGGAAAGAAAATCCTCTTTTCTGAAATCCCGGATCACTTCGGTGCGATGGCTGCCGGTCATGGCCGGGGCAATTGCGGGTGCATCCAGCATGGCGCGCAGTTCACGCAGTCGCTGGCGGGCTAGGGCATACGCTTCCGGCTGACCTGGGTCGGCGTAGACGATCAGATACAGTTTGCCGGACAGATTGTCGATGACGGCCAGTTCTTCCGTGACCAGCAATTGAATATCCGGAAAGCCCAGATCGTCTTTGGGAGAGGTCTCTCTTAGTTTCGGTTCGATGTAACGGATCGTATCGTAACCGAAATAGCCTGCCAGTCCGCCACAGAAACGGGGCAAACCCGGACGGACGGCAACCCGGAAGCGAGACTGGTATTCGGCAATGAAATCAAGCGGATTGCCACTGTCCGTTTCAATAATCTGCCCGGCCCGAACCACCTCCGTTTTCATGCCGCAACAGCGCAACACGGTTGAAGCCGGAAGCCCGATGAAGGAATAACGGCCAAACTGTTCACCGCCGACAACCGATTCAAGCAAAAACGAATTTTTGCCGTCGTGGTTTTCACGGGTGAGTTTCAGGTAAAGCGACAAGGGTGTGTCCAGGTCGGCGATGGCTTCAACAATCAGGGGAATACGATTGTAACCCTGGCTGGCCAGAGCCTTGAATTCAAGTTCAGTCATGAGTTTCTCCAGTTCGCAAGCGCGAAAAATATCTAAAAACGGGCCGGAAAAAAGAAAACGGCCGCAAACTTCGTTAAATGAACAGAGTTTGCCAGCGTCGCCACAATCCACCGGAGAGCAATCGGGATTGGGAATATACCGTTTTTTTGAAGAGAAACATGATCGGTAAAAACTTTCAGGCTATCAGGTTGGCCGCCTGTAGCAGACTGGACACCACCGCATCCGGATGCATTTCTTCTACAGGTTTTCCATAATTATAACCATACGGAACCATAAACAGGGAACATCCTGCCGCTCTGGCTGCCTGAGCGTCGTTGATCGAGTCGCCGATAGCGACTGCTTGGTGCGGCGGAAAGCCGAATTTTTTGCACGCCATCTGCATCGGAAAAGGATCGGGTTTTTTGACGAGAAAGGTATCGGAGCAGTAAATCAGATTAAAGTACGAATACAGATCGTTTTTGGCCAGCAGCGGTTCGGTAAAGATAGACGGTTTGTTCGTGACGCAGGCAATGTGGAGCTGCTTTTCCCGCATGGCTTTCAACCCGTCTTTCACCCCTGGAAAAACGGTGCTGTGTTCGCCGTTGACAATGCGGTAGTACTTGTAAAACAACGTCATGGCGATATCCATCGTTTTTTCCACTTCGTCCGGTTGCAAATGAACGGACAAGGTACTTCTGACCAGATTTTGGGTACCCCGGCCGACGAACATGCGCACTGCCGCGCCGTCGACCGGCGGTAACGTCAATTCATGCAACATTCCGTTTAACGCGACATCCAGGTCGGGTACGGAATCAATCATGGTGCCGTCCAGATCGAGAATCACGACCTGAATGTCTTTTAAAGGACGTTTTTCGAAGGAAGATGACATAGCGTTGTCCGAGAGGAGTTAAGAGACCGTACTCAGTTGTTCGCGCATTTCCCGGATGACCGCGGCATAATCCGGTGCACCGAAAATCGCCGATCCGCAAACGAATGTGTCGGCACCGGCCCTCGCCGCAGCGGCGATATTGTCCACTTTGATACCGCCATCGACTTCAAGCAGGATTTGCCGTCCGGAAGAATCAATCATGGTACGGGCCGATTCGATTTTCTGCAAGGCATGCGGAATGAACGACTGGCCACCGAATCCGGGATTGACCGACATGATGAGGATAAGATCGAGCTTGTCCATCACATGCAACAGGTAGTCCAGTGGTGTGGCAGGGTTGAAAACCAGTCCGGCCTTGCATCCGTTGTCATGGATCAATTGCAAAGTACGATCAATGTGTTCTGATGCTTCAGGATGGAACGAAATGATATTGGCACCGGCCTTGGCGAAATCCGGAATGATACGGTCGACCGGTTTGACCATCAGGTGAACATCGATAGGGAGGTCAACCAGGGGCCGGATAGCGGAACAGACCATCGGGCCGATCGTCAGGTTCGGCACATAGTGGTTATCCATCACATCGAAGTGAATCATGTCTGCGCCTGCGGCTGCAACGTCTTGCACTTCGTTGCCCAGCTGGGCGAAATCAGCGGAAAGAATGCTGGGAGCGATTCGGTAGGGTGTCATGAATGAAGAAGTTGAAGTTCGGAAGTTCCTATTTTATACCGTCTGCGCTGAAAAGAACTTTGGCCAGTCGCAAATTCAGGGGTTTTGTAACCGGGGATAATGATCATTATTTCAGAAAAGAGGATTTGAATGGAGGCTCAAGCATTGGATGTATCGGTAACGACACGATATATCGACGATCAATCCGCGCCCGAAAGAGGCAGTTACGTTTTCACCTATTCGGTAACCATCAAAAATACGGGGCCGGTGGCGACCCAACTCATTGCCCGTCACTGGATCATCACGGATGCCAATAATCACGTTGAAGAAGTACG
>DBGFLV010000251.1:0-8476 GCA_048528425.1 Oxalobacter sp.
CCAATTCTGGGCCGACTCATCAATGGCACTGACGACACACGTATTGATGTAATCGCGTTCTTCAAACGTCTTGTCCAGCTCCATACGACCGATCACTGACCGCAACGTCGTCTGTGCCAGTTGTGTGATCGCGGCGACGTAGTTGGAAGAACCGTAGGAAGCACGCATGGCATCGGTAATCTGAAAATACAGAATACCGTCTACATGCAGTTGTGTATTGTCTTTAGTGATACAGACCTGAGACGGCACATCCATCGGGATTTCTTTCAGGCTGTGTTTGTAGGCCACCCGGTCAATTAATGGAGCAATGGTATTCAACCCGGGCGCCAGCGTTGTGTAGTATTTTCCCAGGCGTTCAACCACCCAGGCATCCTGTTGCGGTACCACTTTGACCGAAGCGGCAATAAAAAGACAAGCGACGACAAGAAAGAAAAAAAAGAAAGCGAAAAACATAGCATCTAGGAAGAAAACTGAATGAAACCCACCCCTATTTCAGCATCAGAAACAGGCCCCGTACGGCACAAATCGTAAAAAATCCGGGCTCAGGAGATTCCTCCGAGAGCAACTCGGCGTCCCACCAAGTTCCACGATACTGGACACGAGCACGATGAACGCCGTTGTCCAGCCTTTTCCACCCGGAAACGTGAACCTGTTGGCCGACGTCGAAATGGCCGACGCTGTCATGTTGTACCTGTTTCTCGGAAGCGCTACCGGATTTGACCCGGTGCAAAAGAAAAACGGAAACCAGGCCGACCGTCGCAGCCACAAGAACTTGAAAAAAAAGATTCGGAATCAAGAAAGCGACTAGTCCACCCGCGCCCAGTCCCAGGGCGATCATCAGCAAATAAAAAGTCCCGGTAAACAGTTCTACCGCGATTAATAATCCGGCGATTCCAAACCAGACATACCCATCAATCATCTATAAGCAACTCAAACAAACCCGACAGCATATAAATATTATGCCAGAGTTTTTTGCATTGCGGAAAACGTTTTTGCCGATCCGGTCAGAAAGGCAGCCGGATCGGTTATTCATCACGGTGTCAACAGCCCTTTTTCTGACTTTCCGCCAGCGTCTGCCAGGTCGACACAACGGAATCGGGGTTCAAAGACAGGGAATCAATTCCCTCTTTCATCAGCCACCGGGCGAAATCGGGATGATCCGAAGGCCCTTGTCCGCAGATACCGACATATTTGCCCTGACTGTTGCAAGCGGCGATAGCCTTGGAAATCAATGCCAGCACGGCAGGATCGCGTTCGTCGAAATCCGCCATCAGCAAATCAAGTCCGGAATCGCGGTCCAGGCCCAGTGTCAACTGGGTCAGATCATTCGAACCGATTGAAAAACCATCGAACATTTCAAGGAATTCATCGGCCAAAATGGCATTCGACGGCACTTCGCACATCATAATGATGCGCAACCCGTTTTCTCCCCGTCTGAGACCATTCACCGCCAGGAGGTCGACGACGGAACGCGCCTGTTTCAACGTTCTGACAAATGGCACCATGATTTCGACATTGGTGAGTCCCATGTCGTTGCGTACGCGTTTCATGGCTTCGCACTCCATGTGGAAAGCTTCGGAAAATGACGGAGCGATGTAGCGGGAAGCCCCTCTGAAGCCCATCATTGGATTTTCTTCTTCGGGTTCATAGCGCGTGCCGCCCATCAGAGTTCGATATTCGTTGGATTTGAAGTCTGACAGACGAACGATGACCGGTTTTGGCCAAAAGGCCGCCGCAATGGTCGCCACGCCTTCGGCCAGTTTGTGGATGTAATAGGTCCGGGGAGACGCATAACCACGCGATACGGATTCGATGGCTTTTTTCAAATCCGGATCAACGTTCGGATAGGCCAGAACGGCGTTCGGATGGATACTGATCTCGTTGATAATGAATTCCAGCCGGGCCAGACCGACGCCCCCATTCGGAATCGCCTGCAACTTGAACGCCATCTGCGGATTACCGACGTTCATGGCAATTTTGACGGGTAAAACCGGCAGTTCACCATATGTGATGCGCGATTCTTCCATCTCCAGCGTACCGTCATAAATACGGCCGTCTTCTCCTTCGGCACACGACACCGTCACCAGTTGGCCATCTTTCAACACCTCGGTCGCGTCACCACAACCGACCACAGCCGGTACGCCGATTTCACGTGCCACAATAGCGGCGTGACACGTACGCCCACCCCGGTTGGTGACGATGGCAGCTGACCGTCTCATGACCGGTTCCCAGTTCGGATCGGTCATGTCGGCAACCAGGACATCTCCTTCCTCGACTTTGTACATCTCGGATGGATCCTTGACGACACGAACACGGCCGATCCCGATTTTCTGGCCAATGGCACGCCCGGAAGCCAATACCTCGCCATTGCCCTTGAGTTTGAACACCTGCACGGATTCTCCGGTCTGTTGGGAATTGACCGTTTCAGGCCGTGCCTGGAGAATGTACAATTTGCCGTCCACCCCGTCTTTTCCCCATTCGATATCCATCGGGCGACCGTAATGTTTTTCAATGACGACAGCGAATTTGGCCAGTTCGACGACGTCGGCGTCACTGATGGAAAAGCGGCGGCGTTGCTCTTCGGGAACATCGACTGTTTCAACCGCCTGCTCGGCATTCCGCTCTTTCGAAAAAATCATCTTGATCAGTTTGGAACCGAGCGAACGCCGGACAATAGGCAATTTTCCCTTTTCCAGCATGGGTTTGTGTACGTAAAATTCATCGGGATTGACTGCCCCCTGAACAACCGTTTCACCCAGCCCATAACTGGACGTGATAAAGACTACATCCTTGAATCCCGATTCCGTATCCAGGGTGAACATGACGCCGGATGACGCCAAATCGGAACGCACCATTTTTTGAATACCTGCGGACAGAGCAACGTCGGCGTGCTTGAATCCGCGCTGCTGGCGATACGAAATAGCCCGGTCATTGTAAAGGGAAGCGAACACCAGTTTGACGGCATGAAGGAGATTTTGCTCACCGACAATGTTCAGATACGTTTCCTGCTGCCCTGCAAAAGAGGCATCCTGCAAATCTTCCGCCGTCGCTGAAGAACGCACGGCTACGGAAAGCTCGCCGGATGCTTCCCCGACCATTCGCCGATAATGTTCCAGGATTTCCTTTTCCAGACGCGGTTGCAGTGGTGTGTCCACAATCCATTGCCGGATATCGGCGCCGGCCTCGGCCAGTGCACGCACATCAGTAACATCGACACCGGACAGTCTGTCTTCAATACGCTTTGCCAGAGTCAAACCGCCATCGGCACTGTAAGCGAGAAAGTCACGGTAAGCGTCGGAAGTCGTGGCAAAACCGCCCGGAACCCTGACACCCTTTTCCTGTAACTGGCTGATCATTTCGCCCAGAGAAGCGTTTTTGCCACCGACGGACGGAACATCCTTCATTCTCAATTCCGTAAAGGGAACAACGTAAACGGCCTGATCGTTGGGTGTGAGTGATGCTGCTTCCGACATAGTGATCTCCTCAGGAAAAATGAACCGTAACTCGTAGCACGACAATGGCATGGTACCCGGACAAACTGGAATTTTCATTTTATTGTACCGCTAGAGAGACTGTGTTTTTCAAAAATAATCCTTACAATAAAAGAAATTGTTTGTCTCTTTGATTATTCTTTCAGCCAGGTTGAAATATGACGACACAACAGGATGTTCCAAGCCGCACCGTCTACATCGTTTCCGACGGAACCGGCATTACGGCAGAGGCATTGGCCCGGTCTGTACTCTCACAATTCAACCTGTCATACTTCAGAATCCACATTCCTTTCGTCGACACCGCCGGAAAAGCCCGACAAGCCAAACAACAGATTGAAGACGAACGCAACCGAACCGGACTTTTGCCCATCGTCTTTTCGACACTGGTCATTCCCGAACTGGTCTCCATTTTACGGCAGGCGCCCGCCCTGCATCTGGATGTGATTCAAACTTTTGTCGAACCGCTGAAAATGGAACTCGGCATTGCACCCAAGCAGGAAATCGGACTAAGCCACCAGAATATGGAAAGCCAGGAATACAAAAGGCGTATCGAAGCCATCAATTTCACGCTGGCTCATGATGACGGACAGTCCAACAGGAATCTGGAAGACGCCGACGTCATTTTGGTCGGTGTCTCCCGCAGCGGGAAAACCCCAACCAGCCTTTATCTGGCCATGCAATACGGGCTGAAAGTGGCCAACTATCCCTTAATCCCGGAAGATTTCGAACGGGGACGACTCCCCTCTACCTTACAACCTTATAAAAGCAAGCTTTTCGGGTTGACCATCCAGCCGGAACGGCTCGCCGAAGTCCGCCACGAACGACGACCGTACAGCCGGTACGCTTCCCTGGAAAACTGCCGTTACGAAGTGGCCGAAGCGGAAGCCATGATGAATCTGGAAAAAATTCGTTATTTGTCCTCGACCTCCAAATCCATCGAGGAAATCGCTACCGCCATTTTAAGCGACGTGCGTTCTTACTGACCGGGCGACACCGGAGGACGAAAACTTCACCTGCAGAGTTCAATTTCAAAGGACTCGGCCCACGGTTCCCCCAGACCGAGTTCAACAGCCGTTTTGTGATTCAACGCAAGAAC
Source organism: Oxalobacter sp. (assembly GCA_048528425.1). Taxonomy (GTDB): domain Bacteria; phylum Pseudomonadota; class Gammaproteobacteria; order Burkholderiales; family Burkholderiaceae_D; genus Oxalobacter. The sequence continues at coordinate 4,588 of DBGFLV010000251.1, forward strand.
CCGTTCGTCGAAACCGTGCCCCCGCTCCCGGAGATTGCGCTGATGTTGGGAAACGTGACACCGTAAAAGCTGTCCTTTCCATGCGGCGTCTTTTTCGCCGAAAGCCATATAACCGTCTTTTCTCATGGCCCGGGTTTTGGCATCACTGTTTAGCATCAGCGCTACCGCCCATCCTGCCCGGCACGCCACAGTTTTCATCATACAGTACATCGCCCGGTGAGCACGATTGGTGTCGTTACCATGCGGCATGAAAAGCACGTCCGGTTTCAGTTCGCCTACGAGTTCTTCCAGAAAACGGACGTTGGCTTCATTCTCGGCAACCTGATCGTCTTCGGCATTATCCAGTCTCAGAAAACGGTAGTTTTTTTCTGGCAAAGTGAAAAAACGAAAGCTGTCGGTCTGTTCTGCAACCCGCAGCTGCCGCCTGGCTTCCGGTGACAGACCGGCGCCGTAAACCTGGTCAATACCGCTTCCGGTTTCTGCCACAACGGCATGTATCTCGTGGCCCCTGTCCATCAACCACTTGAGCGTTACTCCAATGGCGTCAAAATCGTCCGGATGGGGTGCCGTCACCAGGCATTTCATTTTCTCCGGCCAGTTGACGTGCCGAAGATTGACCGGACGTGTACCAGCCAGCAGAAAATCCAGATCCATTGTGTTCTCCTCAGCTTCGGCGTTCCCACCGATGCCCTCGCAAACTGGCCTATCGCTTCGGCGAGCGTAAACTCCGGTGCTGTCTTACGTTACCGGACAATCATCCGGCCCTCACAGAAAACAGTCAGGTCCCGGAAATACGTGACTCCAGCCATTTTCTGACAGGGGCATACGATCGTCGATGAACGGCAGAAACACCATATTTTTTCAGTTGTGCCAAATGATAAGCAGTCGGGTATCCTTTATGACGGTCGAATCCGTACTGCGGATATTGCCGGTGCAATTCCATCATAACTGCATCTCTTGCCGTCTTGGCCAGGATGGAAGCAGCCGAAATGGCGGCGACCTTGTCGTCTCCCTTAACAATCGCCCTGGCCGGTATGGCCAGTTCCGGACACCGGTTCCCATCAATCAACGCCAGTTCCGGTATGACGGACAGCGTTTCGATCGCCCGTTTCATCGCCAACATGGAAGCCCACAAAATGTTCAATTCATCAATTTCGGCAATGGAACACCAGGCAATCGACCAGGCTTTGGCCTTTTCTTTGATGATCGGCACCAATTCATCCCGGCGGGACGCCGACAGTTTCTTGGAATCTTTCAGCCCTTCTATAGGACGAGCCGGATCGAGGATGACTGCTGCGGCAAAAACAGGCCCGGCAATCGGCCCTCTTCCGGCCTCGTCTGCACCGCAAAAACAGACTGTTTGTGGGAAATCGTCCCCTTCGGAAACGGGCAGGCCAAACTTTTTAGCGATCCGTCCGATCATGACTTCATGACCTCGAGAATAGCGTCGGCACCGGTTTGTGCCGTGTTTTTCAAAAGCGAATAATGCAGGGTGATGAACCGTTCCTGCAAACGATTCCGGTTCGGTTCATCGGTCAACTGGAACCAGAGCGCTTCAGCCAACGCCTTCGGTGTGGCCGCATTCTGAAGCAATTCAGGCACGATCATTTCACCGGCTAATATGTTAGGTAAACCGACAGGCGGCTTGACAATGTGACGGGCAATTTCCCAGGTCGCCCGCATCAAACGATAGGCAATCACCATAGGCTTCTTGAAAAGTGCCACTTCCAGCGTCGCCGTTCCTGAAGCGACCAGTACGGCGTCAGCCGAAGTGATTGCCGTATGAGATTGGCCTCTGACGATTTTAAGCGGTAGCGTATCAAGACGTGCTTGTCCCATGAGACGGGTAAAGGCGGTCAATTGCGCTTCCCCTGCCATAGGCACGATGAACTGGATGTCGGGATTTCGCTGCCAAAGCAATTTCGCCGCTTCAATGAAAGGAACGCTGTTGTACTTGAGTTCAGACATCCGACTGCCCGGCAGAATAGCCACAACCGGCTTTTCCTTGTCGAGTAACAGGTTTTCACGAGCCGCGTTCACATCGGGACGCATCGGGATGACTTCGGCTAAAGGATGACCGACGTAAGTGACCGGAACGCCCGCTTTTTGGTAAATGGCTTCTTCAAAAGGGAACAGGACAAGAATACGCGAGACGGCCTCGGCCACTTTTTTGATACGGCCGCTACGCCATGCCCAGACCGATGGGCTGACCACATGAACTGTCTTGATGGCTGCTTTTTTCAGCGCGACTTCAAGATCAAGATTAAATTCGGGAGCGTCGATTCCCACGAAAACATCCGGCTTCTCTGCCAGCAGATGATCGCGTAAATGGTTGCGTATTCCTTTGAGTTCCCGATAGTGGGCCAGTACCTCGAACAGGCCGTTGACGGCCAGTTTTTCCATAGGCCAATTGCTGACGAAATCGTATTTCGCCATACACGGCCCTCCGATACCATGCATCAGCGTATCCGGCATTTGCGGACGCAAGGCGGACAGGAGGTGGGCACCCAAAAGATCGCCGGAGGTTTCACCTGCGACCATAGCTATTGATCTCATTCGCTTTCACCCGTGTACGTCAGACCGAACCGCCACTCTTCCCTATCGAAGAAGGCCCCGCTTCGCTTCTTCAATAAAAGCATGCATCTGCCGAAGATAAATGGCCGATTCCGGCTTCGTTTCGGCTTCTTCCAGCAGTTTTTCCTTAGCCTCTTCAAGCGAGAGTCCGGAACGATAAACGGTCTTATAGGCGCGGCGGATGTCGGCAATCTGTTCCGGCGAAAAGCCGCGACGCTTCAACCCTTCGGCATTGATCCCGTAAGCCGATGTCGGCGTTCCGGACACGATGAGAAACGGAGCGATGTCCTGGGACACTTTTGAACCGAATCCGGTCATGGCGTGTTCCCCTATCCGGCAAAACTGGTGTACCAGCGTGAAACCACCCAAAATAACCCAGTCGCCGATGTGAACGTGTCCGGCCAGTTGGGCACTGTTGGCGAAAATGGTGTGATCGCCCACCTGGCAATCATGCGCCAGATGAACGTAGGCCATGATCCAGTTGTCGTTTCCCAGCCGGGTAACGCCCTCGTCTTGTACCGTTCCCAGATTGAATGTACAAAATTCCCGAATGGTATTACGATCCCCTATTTCCAGTCTCGTCAATTCGCCTGCGTACTTTTTGTCCTGTGGGACACCCCCTAATGACGTAAACTGGAAAATGTCGTTATTCTCTCCTATGGTCGTCTGGCCTTCGATGACGACGTGCGAACCGATCCGGGTACCGGCACCTACCCTGACATTCGGTCCGATAACGGAATAAGGCCCGACCTCGACAGTACTGTCCAGTTCCGCTTTTGGATCGACCAGGGCAGTAGGATGAATAGCCATCAGGATTCCGCTTTCTGCGTGACGACTCCGCCACGAATCGCACACATGAGTTCAGCCTCGACAGCCAACTGACCGTCGACTAACCCCCTGGTCTTGAATTTCCACATGCCGCGTGAACTACGGATCAGTTCCGCTTCCATCACCAGCTGATCACCCGGCTCGACCGGACGCTTGAAACGGGCGCTGTCGATGGTGGCGAAATAAACGACGGCGTCCTTGTCCAGCTTACTGTCGTACGACATGAAAGCGAAAATAGCTGCTGTCTGCGCCAATGCCTCGATGATCAGCACGCCCGGCATGACGGGATGGTTGGGAAAGTGACCGTTGAAAAATTCTTCATTAACCGTCACGTTTTTGATCGCTGTAATTTTTTTTCCCGCCTCCCAGTCAAGAACGCGATCGACCAGCAACATGGGATAACGATGCGGTAACAATTCCCGAATCTGATGAATGTTCAAGCTCTTCATTTTGTTGTTTTTGTCAGCGAATGGATAGTTTTTTCAAG
>DBGFLV010000252.1:0-2873 GCA_048528425.1 Oxalobacter sp.
GCTACGGCTGGCACTGCCGGTATGCCATCGAACACGGGGCCGTAGCGTGTACCGGCATCGATCTGTCCGAAAAAATGCTCCAGGAGGCCTGGCGCAAGAACGGTTCGCTCTGGACGGACTACCGGTGCACCGCCATCGAAGACTTCGAATTCGAACCGGAATCGTTCGACGTCGTTATCAGCTCGCTTGCCCTGCATTATCTGGAATCGTTTAGCGACGTGTGCGCCAAAGTCCATCGCTGCCTGACGCCCGGCGGCGTTTTCGTGTTCTCTGTCGAACATCCCGTTTTCACTGCGTCCGGCAACCAGCAGTGGTGCCGGGATGAAGCCGGAGTTCCCCGCCACTGGCCTGTCGATCGTTATTTTGACGAAGGAAAACGCACCGCGGACTTCCTGGACGGCCCCGTGACCAAATTCCACAAGACCCTGACAACTTATCTCGGGGGCGTCATGGCAGCCGGTTTTACGGTGACAGGCGTGGCCGAACCTCAGCCTGTGAAAGAGCAACTGACGGCCGATCCGGGCATGGCCGACGACCTGCGTCGCCCCATGATACTGATCGTATCCGCCGTCAAACGCTGAAAACGTCTTCTGTTCCTCGTCTTGTCGGTCACCGACTGCGGCAACCGGTTGCTGTCCTTTTCCGGCAAAGGTTTTACAGTAGGCCGGGCCGTTGTATCCATGACAGAATGCGCCACGAGATGGCGTCTTTCTGGAACAGAACACGTCAAAACGGATACCATCGTCCTGATTGCAAACCCGTTTCCTGTTTTCCAGGAGCGACGTGTCGGAAAACGGTCGGTTCCACCGTAAGGCAACGGCCGGATTACGCTCCCTGACCACAGGCAAACCAGACATTGGTATGGCTCTCTTCCTGGGACGTCACGTATCCAAACGACGTACTGGTACGCGAGTGGAAATAATAGCCTCCGAAATAGCCACCATGGGATGAACCAGGCGAAGTCTGATCGCCCAGCAACATGTAATTGGCGTCGGCAAAGGCCGTTGGCAAAGTGACAGTCTGGTTGCTTCCCCCGTTCCAGATGTTTCCACCCTGCTCCACCCATCCGTCCGACCATCTCCGCCACCACACCGTACCGTTGTTCGACGCCGATACGACGTGTCGGATCGCATTGTTGTTCAACAGGATGTTTCCGTTCAAACTGATCGTCCCGTTGTCCGAGAGCGACACGTAACACGACGTCGCACCTGCCGAATTCGTGTTCACCAGCCAGGTTGTGTCATTGTATTTGTGTAAATAACCCCGACCAATCGCCAGATTCGAGTTCAGGTTGATTTTGGTGCCGCCCTGCATCGTCAGCTCGCCCGACATCACGCCCCCCGTGACAGGCAGGTAATTCCCCAGTTCCAGACGGTCGGCCTTTTCTTCCAGCACCGGTTCGATTGCCGGCATGACCGACACGCCGAACGCCGGATTCTGCAACACCCATTTTTTCAGGTTGTCGTCATACTGCAATTCCAGCCAGTGTCCTCCTCCGGCAATGTCGCCAGGACGCAACAGCTCGTCACTTCCCTTGACGATCACAAGCGCACTGGTTTCATCGGCTTTGAACGTGGGGGTCGTGGTCGTGTTGGGAGCGCGTGCCATGACCTGGACACGCATACCGTCTAACAGCTTGATCACGGGATGAGAAAAAACGGCTGTGATGGCATCGGCCGTGCCGTCCGCCCGGGCCAGATATTTCTCCTGTGCGCCCAGTGTATCGCGTGCAAGTTGTCGATCGCTACTTTCTTCTCCCAGCAAATCGGCCAGATACTGCCGCAGGTTTCCCATCGCCAGCCGGAATTCGCCGGTGGTCGTTTCCGGTTCCTTGGTGCCTTCCAGCAAGGCTTTTTCAGGTAATTTCGTCATTGCATTGCTCCATAAAAAAACCCCGCTTTACGCGGGGTAGATAACGGTTTATTTTTTTAGACGCACTTCGGGCGTCCGGATCATCTTACCGCACCCTTGTACTTCGGTCAGCCGTGCACACCCGTATTGAATTCGTCCCGAAGCGAAAAGCGCTTTCTCCTGCCCGGACAAAACAGCCAACCGCACCGGCCGGCAAAACACCCGGCAACCGGCCCACCCCAGCAGCACGCCCGCCAAAGGAAGGCAACCTCAAAAACGCCCTGTTCCATTGCCTTTTCCTGAGTAAAAAGGAAGTGTCTTTCCTGGTACACACCAATAACGGCCTGCATCACACCTCCCGAATCCGGTGCCGCCACAAGCGTGTCGCAGCGGCTGATACGGCACGCTGGCTCTCCATTGCCGGTTCCGTATGTAGCCGCCGATGTCACACCCGGACTCATTTACCATCCGGTTTGCACCGTCCTCTAATAACCTGCGGCATACCAGCGATGCCCCGAACACGACTGCATAAAAAACCGGTCAAGGTAACCTTCTCCGGTGACCCGGTCACATCGACTATCTGGGACAACGTTGCCGTGTTGATCGTATCGGTGTACCACGAACTCTCCGTCCAGAGCAGGATACCGGTCACGTGGCAAACGACCCTGGTAAAAGGAAGAGGGAAGTGCACCGGATCAAAACGACTCCCCGGCCCGGAGCGGTATCGTTTGCCCGGGAATCCGGTCAAGTAGCGAACCCGTTTTCCCCTTCTTTTTTCAGAAAAATCTTCTCGCTTTTCATCCCGTCAAAATGTGATAACATTGAAAAACACATATCCGGATTTATGAAATTTCACTGTCCGGGCAAGATCAACCGTCGACTGACTTATGACTGTACCCATGAAACCGCTTTACATCTAGCACAGGACGAAACGGAACACTAATCCGTATTCTCGTTCGTTTTTCCTGAAACCCGGTTTCGGGAAGACGTGCTGGCAGGTTTCATCGGCATTTCAGGGATTC
>DBGFLV010000253.1:0-3267 GCA_048528425.1 Oxalobacter sp.
GCCAAGCCGCCCCTGCCGATGGGCCGGGCAGCATAAAAAGACCAGGCCGTCGGGTCACACTTCATCTTTCTCGTCCACACCGAGTTCCTGAATCTTGCGGGCAATCGTGTTCCGTCCGATTCCCAGTAAAAGGGCCGCTTCGTTTTTGCGACCTTTCGCGTGTTTCAACGCCGTTTTGATCAATACCCGCTCAAACCGGTTGCCCAACGCGTCCATCAGACCGTTCTGTCCCCTGTCAAGCCATTGCCCCACCGTTTTCTCCAGCTCTATTTCCCATGCCTCTTCAGATAAAGCACCAGCCGGAACCGCTGACGCATCAGACACATCGGACCCATCGCCACCGGTTGCACCGGAGAAAGACACTGCTTTTTCTCCCTGTCTCGCTTCGTTACCTGTCTTATCCGATTCCAGCAATTCCGCAGGCACGTCTTTCATTTCGATCGTCTTGCCGGTAACCATAACGGTAAACCAGTGACAGAGGTTTTCAAGCTGCCGCACATTCCCCGAAAAACGGCAGTGTTCCAGAAATCCGGCCGCTTCCTGGGACAGTCGTTTGGGTTCGACACCCAACTGTTTCGCGCTTTGTTTCAGAAAGTGACGGGCCAAAACGGGAATGTCTTCAGGTCGTTCCCGAAGACCGGGCAATCGCAAGCGGATGACATTTAACCGATGAAACAAATCTTCCCGGAAAGTCCCTTCTCTGACCAGCCGTTCAAGAGGCTGGTGTGTTGCCGCAATGACCCGGACGTCGGCCCGGATTAACTGGCTGCCACCGACCCGATAAAAATGGCCGTCGGACAACACCCGGAGCAACCGGGTCTGGGTGTCCAGCGGCATGTCACCGATTTCGTCAAGAAAAAGCGTACCTCCCTCGGCCTGTTCAAAACGTCCGCGTCTCATCACCTGCGCACCGGTAAAAGCGCCTCTTTCATGACCGAACAATTCCGATTCCAGCAAATCCCGTGGAATAGCGGCCATATTCAGCGCAACGAACGGTTGCATGGCGCGTGGACTGTGCCGGTGCAGTGCCTTAGCCACCAGCTCTTTACCGCTGCCCGATTCACCCGTTATCAATACCGTAGCATGAGAACGGGACAGTTTACCGATTGCCCGGAAGACTTCCTGCATCGCCGGAGCCTGACCGATCATTTCGGGTATTTTTTCAACCGGTGTATCAACCGTCACTTCAGTCCCGCTTTCTTTCAACGCCCGCTTGACCAGATCGACCGCTTTGGCCAGATCGAACGGTTTGGCCAGGTAATCGAAAGCCCCGCCCTGAAAGGCTGAAACCGCCGAGTCGAGATCGGAAAAAGCTGTCATGACAACGATTGGCAAATGGGGAAACCGGTTCTTGACGACCTCGAGCAGATGAAGGCCGGAAGTCCCCGGCATTCGAATGTCGGAAACCATGACCTGCGGTGTTTCCGTCTCCAGTGCGACCAAAGCTTCATCCGCACTTGAAAAACTTTTCAGCGCTATGTTCTCACGCTCCAGTGCCTTTTTCAGTACCCAACGGATTGATTCATCGTCATCTACTATCCAGACCGATTTCATTTTTCACTCCATCGTCAGTTCCATCAGTTAATCAGGCTTTGGCAATCGGCAACCTGATCAAAAATTCCGTACATCCCGGCTTGCTTTCGCACTCGATTAAACCACCATGCTGCCCGATGAGTGTCTGCGACAGTGTCAGTCCCAGTCCGCTTCCTCCTGCCGTACCGGACACCAGAGGATAAAATATTTTTTCGATCAGGCCAGGCGCAATGCCGGGTCCGTTATCCCGGATGTGCAAATTCAATGCCAGTTTGTAACGGACTTTTGCCAACGTGACCTGACGCGAAACACGCGTTTTGAAAACCAGTTCGGCATCGCCCTCGGCTATTCTTTCTTTTAAGGCGTGGACGGCATTTTGGGCAATGTTCAGCACGGCCTGGATGAGTTGCTCCCGGTCACCGGTGATCTCAGGAAGTGACAAATCATAGTCGCGCTTAATGGTCAAGCCTTTGGGATGCTCGGCCAAAATGATACTGCGCACTCTCTCGCACACTTCATGAATATTCAGGTCGTTAACGATGTGCACCCGGCGATGCGGTACCAACAGGCGATCGACCAGTTTTTGTAACCGTTCCGCTTCGCGAATAATGACCTGGGTGTATTCCTGAAGACCTTTCAATTCCTTTGCCGGCAGTTCCATTTCCAATAATTGCGCCGCTCCCTTGATGCCACCCAAAGGATTCTTGATTTCATGGGCCAGATTGCGAATAAGTTCCTTATTCGCTCGGTTCTGGTCAACCAGTCGGTTTTCCCGTTCCTGTCTCAACTGCTGAACGTTTTCCCGTAACTCGACGAGGACGGAAGCACCCTGAAAATCAATGGCCTTGACGATGCAGTAAACGTGGAGAGAAGGACGCCCTATCCGGTCCAGCACCAGTTCCTGCCGCTTTTCAGCAGGCTCGTGACGCTCGACGTTCCGGCAGATTTCTTCCAAAACATCGCCATTTAACAAAATCTGTTTCAGCCTTTGCTGCAACAATCCTCTGGAAGAACACTCCAGCAAATCTTCTGCGGCCGGATTGACGTATCCGATGCGACCCTGCCTGTCAAGAATCAGAACGGCTGAAGCGAGCAAATCCAGTCCATTCAATCTGTCCATGTTGCCAGTCCATTTCCATACGGATGAAAAAAGGCGAAAACGCTTCCATTTTCGCCTTTTCGTCCGTTCATCAGATCATTACAATGAATAATACATATCGTACTCGACCGGATGAGGGGCCATGCGAAAGCGCTGGACTTCTTGCATCTTCAGTTCGATGTAGGCGTCAATCATGACATTGCTGAAGACACCGCCTCGCGTCAGAAACTCCCGATCCTTATCCAGCGCTTCCAGCGCCTGTTCCAGTGAAGAACAAACGGTCGGGATCATAGCGTCTTCTTCCGGCGGCAAATGGTACAGATCCTTCGAGGCGGGTTCACCCGGATGAAGCCGATTCTGGATACCGTCGAGACCGGCCATCAAAAGCGCAGCGAAACACAAGTAGGGATTGGCCAGCGGATCCGGAAAACGCGTCTCGATACGGCGCCCTTTCGGGTTGGATACGTGCGGAATCCGAATGGACGCCGAACGATTACGAGCCGAATAGGCCAGTTTCACCGGAGCTTCAAAGCCGGGAACAAGCCGTTTATAGGAATTGGTACCCGGATTGGTAATGGCATTTAAAGCCCGTGCATGCTTGATGATGCCTCCGATATAGTACAGAGCGAATTCAG
>DBGFLV010000254.1:0-10284 GCA_048528425.1 Oxalobacter sp.
GTTCAACAGATATTCGTGAATCGCGTACTGGGTCAATATATTGGTGTGCAGATCACTTCCCTGTTTCGCTGTCACCAGATAGCGCATCAACTGTGCGTTCTTCGTGATCAGAAAACCCAATCGCATTCCCGGCGTCACCGTTTTCGAAAACGATCCCAACAAAATACTGTTTTCCAGATGGCCAGCTCCGATATAAGGCAGCGATTCGCCTCTAAAACGCAATTCGCCGTACGGATCATCTTCAATGAAGGCGACGTCGTATTGTGCAACAAGCTGCCGGATCGCTTTTCGCTTTTCCAGCGAATAAGTCAAACCGGTCGGATTCTGGAAGTTCGGGACACAATAAATCAGCTTGACGGGATGGTTTTTCAATACCGCTTCCAGTTTTTCCAGATTCAACCCGTCTTCTTCCAGCGGAACCGCCATAAAAGCCGGTTCGCACAGAGAAAACGCCTGAATGGCACCCAGGTAACCCGGCTCTTCCATCAACACGGTGTCTCCCTTGTTCAGCACCACCGTGCCAATCAATTCCAGGGCCTGCTGGGAACCGTTCGTGATCAGAATGTCTTCCGCGACTACGTCCAGCCCGAACTTGTTACGGTACTTTTGCGCAATCATTTCCCGCAGGGGAACATACCCTTCCGTTGTGGCATACTGGAAGAGCTTGCTGCCGTTTTTCCGGATGGCTTCATTAATCGCTTCCTTCAACGCATCAATCGGAAAGGAAACCGGATTGGGCAAACCGCCGGCAAAAGAAATGATGTCCGGTGCATCAAGCACCTTCAAAATGTCGCGTATGAACGACGACGGCGTGTTCAAAATTCTGTCTGAGTACTTCATAAGCCATGTCAAGGAATGATCTGGACAGATTATAGCGCCGCCGGGCACCGAGGGGTACGCTTTGCCGAAGCGGGCAGTGGAAAACGAGCTCACCGGACTCGGTCATCCCCCACGTCGCTCTCGTCAACACCACTCGCAAACAGCCGTTTTTCCGTGTTCGGGTAGATAGACCTTGAAATATCGGGTATAACCCTCATGTAACTTCCATTCATTTCATATCGCTGTCCACGAGGTAAATCAATGGCTGAATCAGAAAAACAAACTATGGGATTTCAGGCGGAAGTAAAACAACTTCTGCAACTCATGATCCATTCCCTTTATTCCAACAAGGAAATCTTTCTGCGGGAAATGATTTCAAACGCATCGGACGCCATCGACCGGCTCCGTTACGAATCGCTGGATAACCCGGCGCTACAGGAACACGATCCCAATCTTCAAATCCGCATCTTCTTCAATCCTGAAGCCCGTACGATTACCATCTCCGACAATGGTATCGGCATGAGCCGTGAAGAAGCCATTGCCCATCTGGGGACGATTGCAAAGTCCGGTACCAAGGAATTTATCGCACGCCTGTCAAACGACCAGAAAAAAAATGACGCCCTAATCGGCCAGTTCGGCGTCGGTTTTTACTCCGGTTTTATTGTTGCCGACAAAATCACGGTCGAATCCAGACGCGCGGGCTTGCCAGCGACCGAAGGTATTCGCTGGGAGTCGACGGGAGAAGGTGATTTCTCCATTGAAAACATCGAAAAGTCTTCACGCGGAACCGATATCACGCTTCATCTGCGGGAAGGCGAAGATGACTTCCTGACCAACTGGCGTCTGAAGGCCATCATTCGGAAATATTCCGACCACATCTCGCTTCCCATCCAGATGCTCAAAGAGGAATGGGACAATGACGCCAAGACGATGAAAACCGGCACCGAGCTGGAAACGATCAATCAAGCCAATGCCCTGTGGGCACGCAACAAGGCAGACATTACAGACGAACAATATCGTGAGTTCTACAAACACATCAGTCACGATTTCAACGATCCGCTAATCTGGACGCATAACAAGGTCGAAGGCAGAACCGAATACAACCAGCTTCTTTACATTCCGAAAGAAGCGCCATTCGATTTATGGGATCGCAACAAGCGCGGCGGCATCAAACTGTACGTCAAACGCGTCTTCATCATGGATGACGCCGAACAACTGATGCCCGTCTACTTGCGTTTCGTTCGCGGAGTGATCGATTCCAACGATCTGCCGCTAAACGTTTCGCGAGAAATCCTTCAGGAATCACGGGACGTCAAAATGATCCGGGACGGTTCCACGCGGCGCGTTTTGTCGATGCTGGAAGAGCTGGCCCAGTCTGAAGACCCAGCCAAAAAAGAACTGTACGCTACGTTCTGGCAACAGTTCGGCCAGGTGTTGAAAGAGGGTGTGGGTGAAGACCCGGCCAACAAGGACAGGATCGCCAAACTGCTGCGTTTTGCCTCCACTCACAATGACTCCGACGTCCAGAACGTTTCACTGGACGATTACATTTCCCGGATGAAGGAAAACCAGGTTCGCATCTTCTACATCACGGCAGAAAACTATAACGCGGCCAAGAACAGTCCTCACCTGGAAATCTTCCGCAAAAAGGGGATCGAGGTATTGATTTTGACCGACCGGGTCGACGAATGGATGCTCTCTTTCCTCCAGGAATACAACGAAAAAAATCTCGCTTCCGTAGCGCAGGGCAGTCTCGATCTTTTAAAACTGGCCGACGAAGCAGAAAAGAAGCAGAACGACGAAAACCAGACCGAGTTCAAAGATGTGCTGGACAAGATGAAAAATGTATTGGGCAACCAGGTCAAGGACGTGCGGGTAACCGTCCGGCTGACCGAATCGCCGTCGTGTTTGATTGCCGATGAAAACGACTTGTCCGGGAACCTTCAACGGATGTTGAAAGCGGCCGGTCAGAAAGTCCCCAACATGAGACCGATTCTCGAAATCAATCCGGATCATCCGCTGGTACAAAGCCTGAAATACGAAGACCGGCATTTTGATGACTGGACGAATTTGCTGTTTGACCAGGCCGTCCTGGCCGAAGGTGGCTCGTTAAGCGATCCTGCCGCCTTCGTCAAACGAATGAACAGCATGCTTTTGGAAACGGTCGGTAAAAAAAGCGACTGATCCCGGCAAAACGATCTCATGAAAAAGCCCGGTTTGACCGGGCTTTTTCACGGTTCTGTCGCAAAAACCGTTACTCCAATTGCCCGGCAGGACACCGATCGTCCAATTTCTCTCCCTTTCCAAAAAGCAACAAAACATTTTCTCGTTCCGTGGCATACTTTGACTGGATGGAAACGTTCCGGATGCGTTTCCTGCCGTGTCCGACAGCGTTTTTTGAGAGAACAGCCTCACGTGAGCCTGGCCTTTTTTGCCGATCGGAACAAACACGGTGTCTTTTTTATCGGTTGACTGCAAACAGGAGAACGACGTCATGATCACGATGTCCAGGAAAAGGCGTGAAAAAATCGTTCCTGTTCTACTGGTCATCGTTTTTATCCTGTTAAGCGGCATTTCGCTTTATTCCATCAGCAAATTGCAAGGTCATGCCCGCGTCGTAAACTACACCGGAATCGTCAGAGGAGCGACTCAACGATTGATCAAACAGGAGTTGCGCCACCTGCCGAACGATGACCTGATCCGTTATCTGGACAACATTTTGGATGAACTGACGACGGGTAAAGGGAAAAACGGACTGGTTGCCCTTCACGATCCCCTGTATCAGGATTTGCTGCACCAGTTGCAAGTCAAGTGGAAAATCATCAAAAGCGAAATCCGGGCTGTACGTCAGGGGCGAAACGACAACAGGCTGTTCAACGAAAGCGAAGCCTATTTCATTCTGGCCGATCAGGCTGTCACGGCGGCTGAAAACTATTCCGAAAAAGGCGTTTACCGTACCTGGCAATGGGTAATCGGACTGAACGTCGTTTTTATCGGACTGGTCGTTCTGTTCTACTTTTATTCTTCCCGCGAGAGAAAACTGAACGAAGAGTTACAGGCCGCCGAAAAAGCCAGTCGTGAGAAAAGTGATTTTCTCTCGCGCATGTCTCACGAAATCAGAACACCGTTAAACGGTATTATCGGTATGACCGAAATCGCCAAAATGGTGAGTACCGACAAGCCCAGACTGGAAGACAGTCTCGACAAGATTGACCAATCTTCCCGGTTTTTGCTGGCCCTGATCAACGACATTCTCGACATGGCCCGGATCGAAAGCGGCAAAATCCAGCTTTATCGGCAATCCTTCAATTTTCTGAAACTGATCGAAAGCATCAAGATTCTCTTTCACCAGAAAGCTGTTGACAACCGGATCGACTTCCGTGTGATCTTTCACGAGTTAACCGTTCATTCCGTCATCGGTGACGAGCTGAGAATCAAACAGATCGTCATCAATCTGCTCTCTAACGCCTTCAAATTCACGCCGTCCGGTGGCCGGATCACGCTGGAAATAAAACAGACTTTTCCCGATGAAGACAACGTTCACTTCACCATCGCTGTTACCGATACCGGAATTGGCATGACGGAAGAATTTATGAAGACCATGTTCGAACCCTTCGAACAGGAAGAGGAAGCGGCCCGGCACTACGGTGGAACCGGACTGGGTCTGGCTATCTGCTACAATCTGCTGAAAATGATGAACGGTTCTATCGAAGTAGCCAGCACACCGGGAGAAGGCTCCCGGTTTGTCGTCCGTTTCACGCTGTGTCGCGCACCGCTTTCTGCACTGCCGGACGAAAGTGTGACCGGACCGGTGTCACCGGTGACAGAGGGTTCTCTCACGGATTACCGGATTCTGGTCGTGGAAGACAATCTGTTAAATGCGGAAATCGTCATGAGTATGCTGGAACCGACAGGCGTCGCCCTCGACCACGTCACCGACGGGGAACAAGCCGTCGAGACATTTCAGAGGTCGCCTCCCGGCTGGTACGATCTGATTCTGATGGACGTGCGGATGCCGAAGATGGATGGGCTGACTGCGACCGAAACAATCAGGAAACTCGTCCATCCGGACGCCGCCACCATTTCCATCATCGCCCTGACAGCGAACGCTTTCAAAAACGACCTTGAAGCGGGACTGAAAAGCGGTATGAACGGTTATCTGTCAAAGCCTATCGACGCGGCCGAACTCTACCGAACCGTCGCTTCCTTTCTGAACAAAAAACAGGCCGGAAAAGCCCTGTGACACAGGGCTTCCCGGAGCAACTTGCTTGCCGAGAGACAAGCGGCCTTAATAGCGATAAGCCGATTCACCATGAGTCGTATTGTCAAGTCCGGTTCTTTCCGCTTCTTCCGATACCCGCAATCCGATCGTCTTGTCGATCAACTTGTAAGCAATGAACGACACGATCCCCGACCAGATCACCGTCACGACGACGCTTTTAAACTGGATCCAGACTTGGGCCAGCATCACGTATTCACCGCTACCTGTTCCCGTGCCCCCCAAGGCGGGAGAAACGACCACCCCCGTCAGAATAGCGCCGACGATACCACCAACCCCATGCACACCGAACGCATCGAATGCGTCGTCCACTTTAAGCCTGCTTTTCAAACCGGTTACTCCCCACAGGCAAACCAGACCGGAAACAAGGCCCAGCACGATCGCTCCCATCGGCCCGGCAAAACCTGCAGCCGGTGTTACGGCGACGAGACCGGCCACCGCCCCCGAAGCAGCCCCCAGCATGGAGGCCTTCCCCCTGATCAGGCTTTCACCGGCCAACCACGACAATGTAGCCGCCCCGGTTGCTACTACGGTATTGACGAAAGCCAGACCGGCAATGCCGTTGGCTGCACCCGCAGAACCAGCGTTGAATCCGAACCATCCGATCCACAACAGGGAAGCTCCCACCATCGTCAACGTCAGCGAATGCGGCATAAAAGCTTCCTTGCCGAAACCGAGCCGTTTACCGACGAGATACGCTCCGACCAAGCCTGCAATACCAGCATTGACGTGCACAACTGTACCGCCTGCGAAATCAAGCGCCCCGTCCTCGCCCAGAAAACCGCCACCCCAGACAATGTGAGCCATTGGTACGTAACAGAAAGTGAACCACACCACCATGAAAACCACGACAGCAGCAAATTTGATCCGTTCGGCAAACGCGCCGACAATTAAAGCGGCCGTAATTGCGGCGAACGATCCCTGAAACGCGATGAAAACGTACTCCGGAACAGTCGGCAATGCGTCAGACATCGAAGCCGGCGTCACGCCGAGCATGAAGACTTTGTCGAAATTGCCGAGAATCATTCCCGGGCCGGAAAACGCCAGCGTATAACCGTACAGATACCAGAGCACCGAAATCAGCGCAAACGTGACAAAAACCTGAATCAAAACGGACAACATATTCTTCGAACGGGCCAACCCCCCGTAAAAAAGGGCAAGACCCGGTATGATCATCAGCATGACCAGCAGTGTTGAGGTCAGCATCCAGGCCGTATCGCCCGCGCTTAACGCGGTGGTAGCCGCCACAGTAGCCGAAGCCGCTGTTTCCGCTGCCACAGTTGCCGTTTCCGTTGCCATTTCCGCAACAGTCGTATTCTGTGCAAAAGCCTTTCCTGCAAGACCTGCCGACAGGGCTCCCCACACGATAAAAAATCCTTTTTCCATGATGAGTACCTTTCTTTTTCACAAGGCATCCACATCGGTTTCACCGGTACGGATACGGACAACCTGTTCCAGGTCGAGAATGAAAATTTTTCCGTCCCCTATTTTTCCTGTCGAAGCCGATTTTCCGATCGCTTCGACAACCTGATCCAGCCATTCGTCGGCAATGGCGACTTCGATCTTAATTTTCGGTAAAAAGTCAACGACATACTCCGCTCCCCGGTACAATTCGGTGTGGCCTTTCTGTCGTCCGAATCCACGAACGTCGGTTACCGTCATTCCCTGCACACCGATGGCAGCCAGCGCTTCCCTGACCTCATCAAGCTTAAAGGGTTTGACAATGGCACTAATCAATTTCATGTCCTCTCCTGTCGATTTCGTTTATAAAACAACGGTTCAAAAAGTGTTTCCTGCCAACGCCCTGTTGGCAAATCCAAATAATTCCTGCGCCTTATCCAATGCATAGAACGTGCCAGCTTTTCCTGTCTGCCGGCATCGTTAAAACCGGTCTGAAAAAAGCGTAGAGGAAAGCCCCTCTTTCACGCGTCATCCCGGTCAATAAATCGGACACACTCTTTTCTCCGCACAAAAACAGTGCATAAAATCGCCAAAAAAAGAGCACGACTCAAAAGATGGGTACTGTTGGTCGGCGGAAAGGTCTGTTTTCCGTTCCGTCGATACGGGAAACGGTCTTTTCCCGAAAATTCGGCAAGAATCCCTTTTTTTCTTCAGTCACGGTACCTTTCACCGGCAAGCACTCCTGGCATTGTCGTCTCCTGTCGTCACCGGTGAAGATCCGTCCGATAAGGGAAATCCGACTCATTCGGAGCAAACCGGAACCGTTTCAGCATGAAAGTCCCGAAAAGAGGAAGGGAAAACACATCGCTCCGATGAAATCGGTCGTGAAGAACTTAACCTCCCGTCATTTTGATGATATAATTTTTCATTAACGGGTTGTTAGCTCAGTTGGTAGAGCTGCGGACTCTTAATCCGTAGGTCGAGCGTTCGAGTCGCTCACAACCCACCAGATTTCGGGAGTTACGTTTCGGCGTAACTCTTTTTTTTGAGTGCAGGGTCTGTCATTGGTAGTCGTTCTTCGTTCAGTGGAAACCGTGCCGACCGACACTGACCGGACGGTACCCCACACAGACAAGGCCTTGGCGGTAGCCCGAATGTACTGGCAAACCGTTTCGTACAAGGTGTTTTTCAAACACCGGACACAAGACAACCCTATTTAAACACAACAGATTGCCTCAGATTGTCATGCCGGGGCAAACAGGCGGTTGATTAATACATTTTGCGCAGTCAACCCCAGGAAAAAACGTCTTGACTGCTTGTGAGAAAGTAGCCCCACTGTCGAACACGATGGGCCGATGTACTTGTTAAACCCGAAAGAGCACGTCACGTCTCGTTTCAGCAGGCGATTTCCCCATTTGTTCGGTCGCCTGATTTCCCGGCCGAATCAGTTTCCCCACTTTGGCACTCGATCCGGCACGCCGTCGAGCTGGTATCTCCCGTACGGCCCGGAGAGGACGTTTCGTACCGGTGACCGTCCCATGTGGCCCTCGGCCATCGCTTGTCGAAGAACCTGTTTCCGCCTGCAACCGGAAAACCCGACAACTCCCATCCAGGCGCCAGTCAAGAGGAAAACATCCTCGTCGAAACGACGCGGAAGGCGAGGTCGTCCAGAAATTCTCTTCTGAAAGAAGCTTTCTCAAGTGACTTTTCCGAACGGCCGGCTTTGGGCCGGCTGTTTCTCTTGCGGAAGTGATCGAGCTTGGGTTTAGGAACGTCCGGTTCTTGACCTACAGAATAAACCGCTTCGAAAGCATAAACACGGCTTATCCAGCCAGAGATGTAAATCCGGCCGCTCTTTTTTAGTTCCTTGATCCGTTTGCGCACTGTGTCGATCGACAATCGTAATTCGACTGTCAGTTCCGAAGTCGTCAAAGGTCTTTTTTCAAGGAAGCACAAAATGGTCATTTTTTGAGACATGACATTTCTTATCATGCAATTACCTCATCAGAAAAAAGTCATGCAAAATACGGCACAGATGATCTCCATTGTTGGCCTCTACCATTACCCGGACGAGCCGGATACGGTTACCGTTGAGTCGCCGGAAACCCTCCGGCCTTGTCGCCACCCTTTTCCTGCGCTCGGAAAACATACCAAACCGGTTTTCCTCTGCAAGTTTTACCGCCGGGGTTTACCTCAGCATTCCATCGTGGCAATGACACGATGTTTTAATACAAGTTCTTCCTTCTCCATCCGAACTACGCTACAGCGACGGACACACCAGCTCTTCCCTACCTGACGGATCGGAATGAAGCCGACGACCACCTTACGCCAGACGCTCTCGGCTTCGTTTTTCAAACCGTCCAGCCGCTTATCCTGTCCCTGGTCAGGGCTTGTCTTCTCACCGCCATTTCGGTAAGAAGACGTTGACCAGCACCGTTTCGCCAAAGTCAACACCTGTTTTCACAAGCGTTCTTTCCCACCCGATATCGGCAACATGGCCAAAACCGGACAGAAACGCTCGATGGACGAGTCTTCGTTACCCCCGGCCATCGACGTCATTGCATCGCTGTTTGCTCCTTGCCGTAGGTCGGGCAGCGCAGTCAGCCCCGCTCGAATCAACTCGCCCGGCCCTTTCGTCGCCTCATTGTGAATCGGATGGATCCTCTCCAAACCGTCCGATACGCTGCGCTGAACCTTGCTTTTCCGGTCATTTCCGGTCACGATCGCGCTATCCGCCCTTCCCTTCCGCTCACTCCGGACAAAAAGCATCCCGATTCATTCAAGCGGGAACACATGAACCGGATTACCCACACGTCAGCCAGTTGCCGTGCCCTGTTCCATTTCACCCGGTTCCGATTGCTTGCGTTTCGTATAATGAGTTAATTTATCGGTTTGACATCGCTTTCCGAAAAGACGGTGTTCGTTACTATTCTCCAATTTCGTACTGCATAAAGAGACACATCAATTTTGCAAAATACGCAGAATGTTGTCAACATTTTTGCGAAAAATGCATTGCGGAACAGGCATAAATGTCGAAAGATAAAGGCATGAGTATCGGATCAGAAATCAGGAAACGCAGAAAGGCGCTCGGCATGACGCTGGAAGAACTGGCCTTGCAAATAGGATCGGATTCCGGCAACGTGTCTCGCATCGAACGAGACTTGCAAGGCCTCAAGCGGTCTCAAATGGAAAAAATTGCGACCGTTCTGGGCTGTTCCATTATTGACCTGATGACCGGTTCCGATCAGATGGGCACATCCGGCAAAGTACCCCTTATTTCATGGGTTGCTGCAGGCAGATGGACCGAGGCCATCACAGGAAGCACAGCAGAACCGGAAGAGTGGCTGGCGTGTCCGGTCAGTCACAGCGACCGCACTTTCGCCCTTCGCGTGAAGGGAGAAAGCATGTTCAATCCCATGTCCCGCCCATCCTTTGCCGACGGTGACATCATTTTCGTCGATCCGAAACGTAATCCCGTCAACAAATCGCTCGTCGTCGTCATGCTGGAAGACTCGCACGAAGCGACTTTCAAAAGGTTGCTCGTCGAAGGGATGCCAAGAAAAAAAATGCTCGAAGCCTTGAATCCTTCATGGCCGAACCGGATTTTCGAAGTGAATGAAAATGCCCGTTTCGTCGGCGTCGTCATTGCGCGGGCCGAAACGTTTGTCTAGTTCTTTCGCGTCGTCCGGCCTCTGCTCGACTGCACAGTAATCTGCTTGAAAAAGCTTCCCGCCGTTTGCGTTTCACGCAAAAATTTTGACGGTACTTCCACACCGTTGTATAAA
>DBGFLV010000255.1:0-3119 GCA_048528425.1 Oxalobacter sp.
AGTTCCGCGCTGTTCCGATCGGTGAAATGAAGGGCGTGCGGGAACAGTATTACGCCATTTCCGCCGAAATGAAAATCCGTCACGTCGCTGTCGAAGCGATTCTGGCTGCCCGGCGCAAACTGATGGAAGAATCGGTTCAGGAAGACGATTTCAGGTGATTGGCCAGCTGGACGAATTGGTCGACAGAAAGCGCTTCGGGCCGCTTCGTAGGATCGATACCCAGTTCGATTAACTCGCTTTCCGTAAATAACGGAGCCAGATTATTCCGAAGCATCTTCCTGCGTTGTGAAAAAGCTTGGGTAACCGTTTTTTCAAGAGAAGACAGCGCGCATGGTTTCGGATTGTCCCGCGGGATCATCCTGACGACAGCCGAATCCACTTGCGGACGCGGTTCAAACGCTTCCGGCGGGACGACGAAGAGCATGTCCATGTCGTAACGCCACTGCAACATGACAGAAAGCCGGCCGTAGGTCTTGCTTCCCGGTTGAGCGACCATGCGTTCCACCACTTCCCTTTGCAGCATGAAATGCTGGTCTTTTATCAGAGTGGCGGAATCCATCAGATGAAAGAGCAGGGGAGTCGAAATATTGTACGGAAGATTGCCGACGATACGAAACTTTTTTTTCGGTTCCGACACCAGGGTGGACAGTGCGAAAGAAAGGGCGTCACCCTGATGAATGACCAGTTTGTCCGGAGGAAACCGGTTCTGGAGATAGACTACCAGATCACGATCCAGTTCGACCACGTCCAGTCTCGTCAGGTAAGGCAACAGTCTTTCCGTCAACGCGCCTTTACCCGGGCCGATTTCAAGCATCGCATCGGTTAAGTTGGGCGCGATAGCCGCTACCATCCGGTCCAGGACGGATTGGTCTTTCAGAAAGTTCTGTCCGAATCGTTTTCGTGGAATGTGCTTCATTTTCCGGGCCGCTGGTGATGTTTCCGGTGAACCGCCATTTCTGCTGCAATTCGGATGGCCTCTGTCATACTGCTGTAACTGGCCGAGCCGATTCCCGCTGAAGCGATATCCAAAGCTGTACCGTGGTCTACCGACGTCCGGATCATGGGCAAGCCCAGCGTGATGTTGACACCGTGTCCGAACGTGGCGTATTTCAGTACCGGCAGTCCTTGATCGTGGTACATGGCCAAAAAACAGTCTGCCTGGTCGAGATAGTGTGGTTGGAAAAGCGTATCGGCCGGAAAAGGCCCCGACGCCCGTATACCGCTTTCACGCGCTTTTTCGATAACAGGGGTAATGACGTTGATCTCTTCATCGCCCAGATAACCGTTTTCACCGGCATGCGGGTTCAGACCGGTCAACAGAATGCGTGGGGAAGCGATGCCGAACTTGCTTTTCAGCTCATCATTCAAAATGAACAGAATTTCTGCCAGACTGTCGACCGTAATTGCGGCGGCAACCGCCTTAAGCGGCAAATGAGTGGTCGCCAGCGCTACGCTTAACCTGACCGGGGAGCGACCGGCCTGACGGTTTACCATACCCGACAGCATCATCACGACGCGCCGGGTACCTGTTTTGTCGGCAAAGTATTCCGTGTGGCCGGTAAAAGGAAATCCGGCATCGTTGATCGTACTTTTCTGTACAGGACCCGTCACGACCGCATCAAACCGACCGTTTAAAGCGCCTTCAATAGCCACATCCAGCATGGTCAGAACGGAACGACCGTTGCGGGCGTCCAGTTTGCCGGGAATGACGGGAACATCCAGCGGTGAATCTATGACGCCGATCGTATTGGCTTTTATTTTATCGACCAAATGACGCGACACATTCCCGTCAAGCCGGGTCAACCTAATCGAGGTGTCGATGTCGGCAGCAAGCCGTTTGAGCAAGGAATAATCGCCGATCAGAACAGAAAGCACCTCGCCACGACAGGCCCAGGCTCCCCGAATGGAAATTTCGGGGCCGATACCCGCTGGTTCGCCGGTCGTTACGGCAATGACAGGTCTTGCCATTACAGGCCTTGCTTGTTGTCGTTTAACCGATACTCTACATAGGCCCGATCACGGAGTTGTCGTAGCCATTCTTCAGTTGCTTCCGCGATTTTACGTTCGCGAAGTGCTTGCTTGGCGGCAATCCGTTTTCTTTCAGCCGACATGTCGTCCGTTTTTTTCTCCAATACCTGGATCAGATGAAAACCGAACTGGGTTTCGACCGGATCGCTAATGGCACCGGGCTGAAGCGAAACCAGGGCTTTTTCGAATTCAGGCACGGTATCGCCCGGATAAATCCACCCTAGATCACCTCCCCGATTGGCTGACGTATCGTTAGAATAGGTTTTCGCTAACTCTTCGAAAGTGGCCGACTTGTTCAAGATACGCTGTTTCAGATCGAGCAGTTTGCGTTTCGCTTCATCCGCCGAGACAAGCTGGTTAACCTTGATCAGAATGTGACGTGCATGAATTTGCTGAACGGTACTCCCCCCGGAAGCGTCGACGGCAAGGGCAGGACCCGTCGACATGGTGCGTTTGTCAAGTACCTTCAGGATGTGAAAACCGTTCGGGCTTTTGATAATGCCGGTAGTATGGCCGGGTTGGACACCGGCCAGTGCGTCGACAAACACTTTGGGCAAACGGTCGGTACTTCGCCAACCGATGTCGCCACCGCTCAACCCTTCATCCGCATCCGAGTAAGAAGCGGCGTTTTGTTGAAAATCACCGCCGGATTGCAGAATTTTAAGCACTTTTTCCGCGCGTTCTCGTTTTTCGGCGATTTGTTCGGGAGAAGCGTTTTCAGGAATCCTGATGAGGATGTGGCCCAGCCTGACCTGTTCGGGCATTTGCAATTGGGCATCCGCTCCCAGAAGATGATCGACTTCGGCATCGTTGATCTGGATCTTGTTGATGACTTCGCGATCCCGCAAGCGCTGCATAGTGATTTCGGAGCGGACTTTTTCTCGGAAGTTTTCGAAAGTGGTGCCGTCTTGTTCGGTAAACTGCTGAAATTGCGGCACGGTCATGTGATTTTTTTCCGCGATGAGCGCAATAGTTCTGTCGAGATGGGTGTCGTCTACCCGGATTCCCATTTCTTTGGCCAGCTGAAGCTGGGCACTTTCGACAATCATGTGTTCGAGAACCTGTTTTTGCAGTTCATTACGCGGGGGCAA
>DBGFLV010000256.1:0-6885 GCA_048528425.1 Oxalobacter sp.
ATGCGTGCCTGTCCTTTCTGACTTTGAGTGCGTACACCGGTCACATTCATTTTTTCCCGCATGAAAACGTCGGAAATGTCCCGCAGCAATCCCTGACGATCCCCCGCCAGGACATAGATATCGACCGGATAAACCGTGTCGGGTTCCGGGGTACCCCAATTCGTTTCAATGACTCTTTCCGGTGCTTTTCTTTCCATCTCAAGAAAATTCTTGCAATCTTTGCGATGGATCGACACGCCTTTGCCGCGGGTGACGAAACCGACGATCGGATCGGGCGGAGCCGGTTTGCAGCATTTCGCCATTTGGGTCAACAATCCTTCCGTTCCCACGACCAGAATGCCGGATTTGGCCCCGCTGACCACACTGGACGAGCGGCTTTTACGAATGATGCCGTCGTCGTCTCGGGACTCGCGGACACTCTCCTGACCGTGAAGTACCATTTCGACGTGGCGCAAATTGATTTTTTCCTTACCGGCAGCGAAAAACAATTCGTCCACTTTCGAAAATTCGAGCTTTCTGGCCAGTTCTTCCAGATTGACGGCCGTCTTGCCTTCGCGCTGCAACAGCTTGTCAATGATGTTACGGCCGTTTGCCACTGTTTCCTGATAGTCGACCCCGTTAAACCAGGCCCGGATTTTGGCGTGCGTTCTCGGATTGACGGCATATCCGGGACTTAGCCAGTCCCGCGAGGGCCCGATACTTCCGGTTGCGCCCTTGGCCGTGATGATTTCCACCGTCTGTCCGCTTTTCAAAGGCGTGTTCAACGGCACCATAACGCCGTCTACGCGCGCACCCCGACAACGGTGACCGACGTCACTGTGAACCTGATAAGCGAAGTCGATCGGAGTGGCCCCCTGTGGCAAATCAATTACCCGGGCCTGTGGCGTCAGTGCATAAATGCGATCGTCCAGCGTGGCCGATTTGATCTTTTCCACCCATTCCTTGTGGGAATCCTCTTCCGCTACCACGTCGGCCACGTCGGTTTTCCACGACAGTAACTGCCGCAAAAACGATATTTTCTCGTCGTATTGCTGCGCGACAAAAGACGATCCGCCGGTTTCCTTATAGCGCCAGTGAGCCGCCACACCGAATTCAGCCAGCCGATGCATTTCCTGCGTCCGGATCTGGACTTCAAAGGGTTGTCCGTTCTCGGCGATCACCACCGTATGCAGCGATTGATAACCGTTCGGTTTGGGACGCGAAATGTAGTCGTCGAATTCCTTCAGAATCGGTGTCCAGAGCCGGTGGATGACGTCCAGCACGGTAAAACACGTCTTGATGTCAGAAACAATGACCCGTAACGCCCGCAAATCGTACATTTGCGAGAAATCGAGCGACTTGCCCCGCATTTTGTTGTAGATACTGTAAATATGTTTGGGACGTCCTGACACGTCTGCCCGGATACCTGCCGCGTCCAGTTCTTTCTTGAGCCGTTCAATAGTATGGCGAATAAAGGCTTCCCGCTCCGTGCGTTTTTCTTCAAGACTTTTAGCAATCGTGCGGTAGGCCTGGGGCTCGATAAAACGAAAAGACAAGTCTTCCAGCTCCCATTTGACCTGCCAAATCCCTAACCGGTTGGCCAGCGGGGCATAAATTTCAAGCGTTTCTTTCGCGTATTGACGACTGACGTCGTTATCTTCTTTTTTTCTGGCCAGATAACGCAGGGAAGCCATCCTCGCTGCCAACCGAATCATAACCACCCGCATGTCGGCGGCCATAGCAAGAAGCATTTTACGCAATGTCTCGGCTTGCGCCTTACGGATCTGGGCTGCGTTCTTGCCGTGCGCGATTTCCTCCAGCCCTCCTGTCAAATCGCGCAATTTGAATAACTTGCGGACGCTGTCGACCAGGTTCGACACTTCAACGCCGAAACGCTTTTCGATCTGTTCCGAGTCGTCCGGATTGTACTTGGGCAAAACGGCCAGCAAACCGGCGATCCGGGTCTGGGCGTCACTGTTCAATTCAGCCAGAATCAGGCCGATATCGCGTGAAAATTCGAGGGCAGCCTGACCGCTGTCTAAATGAATGTCGTCATAAGAGGCCTTTGCAAACGCGTAAGCCTCCATGACCTGTTTTTCGTCTTCTACAGAAAGTCCGGCCGTCAAGTCGCCGGTCGCTCTGGTCATCGTTACTGAAGAAACCATTGTCCAACCTGTATCCTGTCTTCGGATCGTCACGCCTGTCAAGGCAGATAAAACACTATTGTAAAAAGAAACAGCAGGATCAGCCACAACAGCAAAGCCCGCCAGATCAGCCCTAGCGTACTTTGCAAAAACCTGACAGCCGGTTCTTCACCGGGCATTCCCTGTACTTCGGAGTCGGCAACACGCACCGAAAACGTCTTGCCTGCGACGTTTCCACTGTCACGCTCGAAAGGCGTACCCAATTGGACGCCCATCGCACCGCCTGCCGACGACAGCAAAACCCCGACATTACGGTTTTTCCAAACTCCGGAAAAATGTCGCCAGCCATAAACCGCCTCCTCGAAATGGCCGACGGCCGCAAACGACAGGGCGGTCAGCCTCACCGGGATCCAGTTTGTCCAGTAAAAAACCCGGTCCGCAAAAGTGCCGAAATCGTTCTCATCGTTTTTTTGTCCGTTCCAGTCTCGCGAAAGGCAGGCGCACACTCGGTAAAAAACGGCACCGGCCGGACCGAAAGGCAATACAAACCAGAAAATGACACCAAACACTTCTTTTAGCACCGCCATCAACGATTTGCCGATCGTGACCTGGATAATGTCGCGCACCGTCATGTCATCCGTGTGGCAACGGCACCACTGCGACAGGCTGCGACGCGCCTTTTTTTCTTCCCCGTTTAACAAAGCCATCTCTATAGACAGAAAAAAATGCTGGCCGTGCCGAAATCCCATGCACAGATACAAAACCAGAATGTTCCACAACAAACCGAAAAACGGATGAAGAGACAGACATATCCAGTAAACGGCCCACACCGGAACGGCGAAAAAGGCCACGGTCATGAACCAGGCCATCCGGACATGATGCACCGGTCCCGCTGCGCACCAGACCCGGAACCGTCCGGAGACGAAACCGATCACACGCGACAAAAAACCTTCGCTCCGCCCCGGCCTGAAATGGTCGATCACTAATGCGCATAAAATCGAGAAAAAAATCATGGAAATTCCGGCTGAACCGTTTTACCCATACAATAACCCAGCCGGAAATCATAATCAAACCGGGAAAGACGCGTTTGGCGTTAGTGTAGTGGTGCGAAACAGGGCTGGATCGAACTGCCTTTACTGCGGAAGGACGTTTTGCGGAAAACGTGCTTTACACCTTACGCCTTGAGAAAATGGTACAAATTGCGCAACATTCCTGCGGTGGCTCCCCAGACAAAACGATCGCCGTAAGGCACCGTGTAAAAAGTCCGTTTACCTGCCCCATTGGGAAATTCGGCTGACCTGAGTTGATAATGGCCGCCGTTCATGAAATGGGAAAACGGAACCTCGAACACTTCCGCCACCTCATCCGGGTTGGCGTGGGTATCGAAAGGCGGCGTGACGATGGAAACGACCGGTGTCACCCGATAGCCGCTTCCCGTCCGGTATTCCGGCAACGTTCCGAGAATGTCGATGTGGCTGCGATCGACGCCGACTTCCTCTTCCATTTCGCGAAGAGCCGTTTCAATACGGGTGCTGTCGGTCAGATCGGCCCGGCCGCCTGGAAAACTGATCTGTCCAGGATGGTCATGCATGTGCATGGCGCGCTGAGTCAGCATCACCGTCAACCCGTCATCCCGGTCGACCAGCGGCACCAGAACCGCAGCGGGAATCCAGCGATCACGATGCACGAAAGCGGGTTCCGAATTGATCTCCGGCGTCCAGATCGGAGGATTGGAAAAACGATTCCTTATTCGCTCGACAGTCAATTCTTCTTCAGGTATGGCGGTACCGCTGCCGACGGCGTCGACAGGCAGTTTTTCCGGATCAAAACCCAACTTGGCCATGTTTTCCCCTCAAAATGCAAAAAAGGGCATCAAAGATGCCCCTGTCATTGAATCGGCGGTTCAATCATTCCGCGCTCTTCGCGCTCCGGCTAGGCAGTTTTTCCTTGATACGTGCTGACTTACCTGAACGTTCACGCAAGTAATACAGCTTCGCCCGACGAACGTCACCGCGACGTTTGACTTCGATGGAAGCGATCAACGGCGAATAGAGCTGGAAGGTACGTTCCACGCCTTCACCCGAGGAAATTTTGCGGACGATGAAATTGGAATTCAAACCACGGTTGCGACGGGAAATGACGACACCTTCATAAGCCTGAGCACGCTTGCGGTTACCTTCCACGACCATGACATTGACCACAACGGTATCGCCGGGTGCAAATTCCGGGATGTTTTTGCCCAGACGCTCGATTTCTTCTTTTTCCAACTGTTCAATCAGATTCATTTCAACTCCTGAAGTCATCGTACCGGCGTACTGGATAAACCTGTAATTGTCTTGATACGTACCCGGTAGAGGATGACGGTTAATCAACGTGAACGACTGCTCACTCCACTACTATACACCAATTGCTGCGTAAAAAAGCTTTGTCCTCGTCGGACAATCTTCCATCCCGCATGGCCGCCGCCAACAAATCGGGACGTTTTTGCTGCGTCATCAAAAGCGCTTGACGACGTCGCCATCGGGCGACTTCGGCATGATTGCCTCCCAGCAGGACTTCTGGCACCGGCATGTTATCGACTTCGGGCGGCCGCGTGTAATGCGGACAGTCTAAAATGCCGGAAACAAAACTGTCTTCCACGGCAGACAACCCGTCGTTCAACACTCCCGGCAATTGACGAATGACGGCATCCATCAAACCCATCGCCGGGATTTCACCGCCCGACAAAACAAAATCGCCCAGACTGATTTCCTCGTCAACGTACCGATCAATTAACCGCTGATCGACTGCTTCATACCGGCCGCACAGAAGAATCAGTCCGTCCAATTGGGACAGTTCCATGACTTTGGCGTGATTTAACGGCTTTCCCTGTGGAGAAAGATAAATCACTCTGGATTTTTCCACTCCCGAACAAAACTGCCGTTTCCGTGCCGCCACAATCGCGTCTTTAAGCGGCGGCACCATCATGACCATTCCGGGACCGCCTCCGTAAGGCCGGTCATCCACCGTTTTATGCCGGTCTTCCGTGAAATCCCGTGGATTCCACAGCGTCAGAGAACACCGGTTTTCATCGAAAGCCCGGCGGGTGACACCCGAACCGGTCAGCGCCGAAAACATGTCGGGAAAAAGCGTAACGACGTCAAACTGCACGACAGACCCACCTTCCGGGACAGTTATAAGAAACGACAGGCAATCAGTAATCCAGTTCCCAATCCACGACCATTTTTCCGTTTTCGCGGTCAATTTCGCCGACATATCGGTTGACAAACGGAATCAACCGCACTTTTTTCCCGCCGTCCGGCACATCGGTTTCTACCTGCAAAACAGGATGAATACCATTGTCCATCAGCCCTTCGACAGCCCCCAGATATTCCCCCTGCATGTTGTACACGGCAAGACCGATCAGATCAACCCAATAGTACTCACCTTCCTCCGGAGTCGGGAAACAGGATCGGGGAACGCGAACAACGGCACCCCGAAGGGCGTCGGCAGCATCGCGATCGGCAATTCCCTTTAAACGAGCTACAACTTCGCCTCCGTGGCGTCTGGCCTGCAAAACAGCCACTTCATGCCATTCCGGCAAACCGATCCACCAGTCACGGACACGCAACAGGACATCGGCTTCAGCCGAATAAGGCCGGATTCTCAACTCGCCTCGAATTCCATAAGCACCGCTGACCTGCCCGACATCGACCAAATCGGGCGGTAACGTCACCGGTGCGTTATCCAACTGGGCCAAACCGGGAAAAACTACTGGGCGGCTTGTGCGACAAGACGCTTTACTGTCGGGGAGAGCTTGGCTCCGACACTTTGCCAGTAAGCCAGACGATCGGTGGCCACACGTACACCCTGTTCGCCTTCCGCCGCAAAGGGATTGTACGTACCGAGACGTTCAATGAAACGTCCGTCACGACGGTTACGGGAATCAGTTGCTACAATCTGGTAAAAAGGACGCTTTTTGGCGCCGCCACGAGCTAAACGAATAACGACCATAAGTCTTCCAAAAAAAGTTCGAACGGAAAAATCTTGAGATTATATCCGAATTCGTTTCAAAGCAACAGTTTATTTGAACCGTGCTGTGATCCTTCCTGAAGAGCTCCGGTTACGCTGATAAAACACGCTGGCTTATTCTTTGCGAACGACGACCGACTTCTGATACAAATCGCCGAAGTAAGTTTTTTTAACCGTGACTGAACAAGCGGGAGACTGCGGCAGATAATGAGCCAGTTCATGGCGCCACATATCGGTTGCGAACGGTTCGAAAAGCGAAAAAACCAGACGTTGCCACAAGCGCAGAGGATGCCACCAGGTCGGCCGGTGAAAGTCGACGACGATGACTTTTCCGCCGGGTTTAACTACCCTGACCGCTTCCGCCAGGGCCTGACGTCGCTTGTCCTCGGGCAATTCATGGGGCAAAAAGAACATCAATACCTGGTCATATGACGCATCCGGACAATGAAGTCGTGTCGCATCGCATTGGATCAGCCGTATTCTTTCATCCGGTTGCTTCAGCTTTTGTCGAACGTTTTCCAGTTGGACATTCAACACATCAATGACGTCCAGTCGGGCGTTTTCTTGCAAGGCGTCCTGCAATCGCGATGTCAGCTTGCCGTAAGCACACGACACCTGCAAGGTCGCTCCCGACAAACCTGTGGGGAATTCCGTTAAAACAGCGTCGACTAAACGGTCGTAATTTCCCAACAGGATAAAGTTGATGAGAAAACGGTGATCCCAGAATCGCACGGCCAGCGGATGTTCATAA
>DBGFLV010000257.1:0-23034 GCA_048528425.1 Oxalobacter sp.
AAAACGACGACTCTTGGCAAGCTGGCGAAACACTTGCAAAACAGTCATCAGACTGTCTTGCTGGCGGCCGGCGACACATTCCGTGCAGCCGCCCGCGAACAGCTTGCCGTCTGGGGAGACCGTAATCGGATCACCGTTATCGCGCAGGAATCGGGTGATCCTGCGGCTGTTGCTTTCGATGCTGTTCAATCTGCAAAAGCTAAAAACATCGACGTCGTTATGGTAGACACTGCCGGGCGCCTGCCGACGCAGCTTCACTTAATGGAAGAACTCAAAAAAGTGAAGCGGGTCATTGGCAAAGGGTTGGAAACGGCCCCTCATGAGATCATTCTCGTCATTGACGGCAACACCGGGCAAAATGCACTCGCACAGGTCAAGGCGTTTGACGAAGCACTCGGACTGACCGGGCTGATCGTGACCAAACTGGACGGCACGCCGAAAGGCGGTATTCTGGCAGCTATAGCAAAAAGCCATCCAATTCCCGTGTATTTCATCGGCGTGGGAGAAAAAATAGACGATTTGCAGCCTTTCGTCGCCGAAGAATTTTCCACCGCACTGTTAAGCTGAACATGAGCGCCATGATCCAATTTCAACAGGTATCCCGGTTTTATCCCGGTGGTATCGTCGCCGTGCATGATATCGACCTGACAATTGATCAGGGAGAACTGGTTTTCCTGTCGGGTCCCTCGGGCGCGGGAAAATCAACCTTGTTGAAAATGATCGCGGCCATCGAACGACCCGATACCGGCACTTTGACTGTCAACGGTCAGGAAATCGGACAGATCAAACCGGCCGGCATTCCTTTTTTAAGGCGCAAGCTCGGCCTGATCCTCCAGCAGCAGAACCTGTTGACAGACCGGACTATTTTGAATAACGTCATGTTGCCTTTGCTGGTGACGGGCACCCCCCGTCGCGAAGCGGAATCACGGGCGCACGCGGCACTTGACAAAGTGGATTTGCAAGAGAGAGCATCAGCGTTTCCTCCGGCCCTGTCTGAAGGAGAACAGCAACGAGTCGCGGTTGCAAGGGCCATTGTTAATCGCCCTCAAATCATTCTGGCAGACGAGCCGACCGCTAATTTGGATCGGGTCAGTGCAGACAAAGTGATCGACGCTCTCACCTTTTTCCAGTCGGCCGGGGTGACTTGTATCATTACCACGCATGAGGAACGACTTTTCTCCCGGGCTGATCGGGTCGTTTTCCTGAACCACGGTCAATTAAGCCGTATTGAACAACCTGCGCAGGGTCAAAAAGCATGAATACCTGGTTCAGTTACCATTTTATGGCCCTCCGCCACGCATTTGCCCAGTTTCGTCGCTCTCCCGGGCACTTTTTTTTCAATGTCTTAGTGTTGTCGATGACCTTGGCACTCCCTTTCGGCGGTCTCACTCTCCTGGTTAATGTTGAGGCGGTGACCCGATCGCTTTCCGTCTCTCCTGAAGTCAGCGTTTTTCTCAAAATGGATACCGATCGGAATCAGGCACAGTCACTCGAACCGGCACTGCATAAAGTATTGACTGCCGCCAAGCTGCAAGCCGACGTCGTTTTTATTCCCAAAGAAGCGGCCCTGAATTCGCTAGAAGAGCGATCGGACTTAACCGCTGTCGTCGATTCCCTAGGTCAGAATCCGTTGCCCGATTCCTACATTATCCGCTTTGCCGACAGCCCATCCCGGTCAGAACAGGCGGCCCGGATCGAGTCCATTGCCCGACAATGGCAGCAACTCCCGCACGTCGACAAAGTCCAGATTGATTCCGACTGGACAAAACGGCTCGCCGCTTTGCTGGGTGTCATGCGCATGGGACTTGTCTTTCTCGCAATCGTGCTCGGCGTCGTCATTGTAGTCGTCACGTTCAACACGATTCGTTTGCAAGTACTAATGCATCTAGACGAAATCACGATTTCTTGGCGCGTCGGTGCAAGCCGGGCCTATATCCGACGCCCCTTTTACTATATGGGCCTGTTTCTCGGCTTTTTTTCCGGTTGTTGTGCTCTCTTGCTAGTGGACTTGTGTCTTTATCCGTTCAACACCGCTCTTTACGAACTGACACAACTTTACGGTTCCGATTTTCAGTTGACGCCACTGGGCCCAGTGATTTCGGCGCTGCTGCTTGCAGCCAGCGCAGGACTGGGCTGGCTGGGTGCGCTCTTGTCGGTCAACCGGCAACTGGGAAAGATGAGTTGATCCCCTCCTGACGCCTTTTAATAAACGGAAACCGGCTTTTCCTCTGACATAAAATAAACAGTCCTTCTTCTTTTGAAATAAAGTGAAACTTCTTTATTCGGGAAAAGCCATTTCAAGGAAAGCCTGTATCGTATTAGCACTCTCATCACAAGAGTGCTAAAATAATTCTTATTGTTCAATGAGCATGTCATCAAATTTACCTAACCAAGGAGGAAGAATGAACGCAAAGTCTGCACACGTTTCGTTGATGCCGGCCAGCAATCATGCCTTGGCTCCCGCTTTTACCGGTTCCCTTGGCAACATTGAAGCCTACATTGCCGAAGTCAACCGCATGCCGATTCTGACGCAGGAACAGGAAACGGCGCTGGCTCAACGCTATCGCGAGCACAGCGATCTGGGCGCCGCCCAGGAACTCGTTTTATCCCATCTAAGACTGGTCGTTTCCATTGCCCGGAATTACCTGGGTTACGGTCTTCCACATGCCGACCTGATCCAGGAAGGCAACATCGGACTGATGAAAGCAGTCAAACGATTCGATCCGGCAGTCGGTGTCCGGCTGGTTTCGTACGCCATTCACTGGATCAAGGCGGAAATTCATGAATACATTCTCAGAAATTGGCGAATGGTAAAAGTGGCTACGACCAAAGCTCAGAGAAAACTGTTTTTCAATCTGCGCAGCCATAAAAGCGGTATGGAAGCCATGACCAAGGCACAAATCCGTTCGCTTGCAGAAAAGCTGAACGTGAAAGATGAAGAAGTTACCGAAATGGAAACGCGCTTAAACGGTCACGACATCGCCCTGGAGACCCATCAGAGTGACGACGACGACAATTTCGCTCCTATTGCCTATTTGTCGTCTGAACAAACGGAACCGTCCCGGGTACTGGAAAGCCGGCAGTTCGACCGACTGCAAACCGAAGGGCTGGCCGACGCACTGGATAAACTAGACGACCGTTCCCGCCGCATCATCGAAGCCCGTTGGCTCAACAACGATGAGGGCAATGGCGCTACGCTGCACGTGTTGGCGGAAGAATTCGGTGTGTCGGCCGAGCGAATCCGTCAAATCGAATCGGCCGCACTCAAGAAAATGAAAAATGCATTGGCCGATTTTCATTGAAAAGAGGTTTGTCACCTCTTTTCAATGAAACACCTATCCGTAAAAACCGATCACGTTCTCCCTTAGTTCCGTCCGTTCTTCCTTGAACGCGTGCCCGTAAATGATCTCGAAGCGAAGCGTCAGCTGATTGGCGTCGTCACGCTGGACATTGAGTGCAGCCAGTAACTTTTCATACTGAAATTTGCCCAACAATCCCTTGCGACTGCCGGAAAGTGGGTTACCTCCGAAAGCGCGAACATCGGCCAGCAATTTGAGGACGTCTCGATAGGTCACGTCAATCCACTCCCGCTCCAGAACCGGAGCGGCAAAGCCGGCTGTAACCAGCCTGTCGCCCAGATCCCGCATGTCTGGAAAAGACAGGACATGCGCGTAACGGTCAACTTGTTCAAATGCTTTTTTCAGATTGGCGAAAGTTTGGGGACCGAAACTGGAAAACAAAACCAGCCCGTTTTCTGTGAGGATTCTTTTCCATTCCTTGAAAACCGTCTCATTTTCTTCATACCAATGTAACGCCAAATTGGACCAAATCACGTCGAAAGAACCCGTCAAAAAAGGCGACCTCCCGAAGTCCCCGCAGACGAAATCAGGTTTTTGCTCCCAACTCTGCAATTGGTTTCGCGCTTCCCGGAGAAGAGGCCATGAAGCATCAAGCCCCACAATGTAGGCTTCCGGAAACTGACCGGTCAGTTTTTGCAGATCAAATCCTTCCCCACAACCCGCATCCAATACCCGTCGCGGTTCAATTTTCATGACTGACAAACGCTCGTTCATCCTGTGCGCCACTTCACGCAACAAAAAACGTGAATCCCGAATTTTCAGCGTTCTTTCAAACAGGGATCGGACTTTTCGCAGTTCAACAGGCATACAATTCACTTTTCGGCAAGTAACAGAACTGTCAGTGTAATAAAGCGCGTCGCGACAGGGTTGACAAAACGACAGGTTTCCCCTGCAAAATGAGATGACCAAAATGATGTTTAACGCGATTCAACCTTTTTCCTTTTTTACCGGATTCATCCGGAAAATGGCCTTTCCATGTGTATTGTGCCATGCACCCAGTCTTCAGGGGATTTGCGACCACTGCTTTGAGCGTTATCTGTCCAGTCCGTTTCCTCGTTGCACATGCTGCGGGAATTCACTCCCGTCTGGTAACGGTATGGCTCGTGACGCGTTATGTGGCGATTGCCTTAAAAAACGACCTTCTTTCGACCGTACTGTTGTCGCCACCGATTATGCTCCACCCGTGGATCAACTGGTCCACCGGTTGAAGTTTCAATTCCAGCTGGCCATTGCGCCACTCATGGGCAAACTGATTTATCAGTCAATTCAAAAAGAAAACCGTCCCGCCGATTTCTTTCCTGACTGTGTCATCGGCGTACCGCTGGGTAAGCGGCGACTCATCGAGCGCGGGTTCAATCAGTCGCACGAAATTGCCCGAACACTCGCCAAATTGCTTGAAATCGAGTTAAGAGCAGATCTGGTAGAAAGAAACCGGGACACTGAAAAACAGTCAACCGTCTCTTTTCAGGACAGAAAAAAGAATGTCCACAATGCCTTTACCGTTAACGATAAGGCAACCGATTTTCTTTCTGGCAAACACATCGGTATTGTCGACGACGTAATGACGACCGGTCACACTTTGGAAGAAATCGCCCGTGTATTAAAAAAATCGGGGGTAAAGCAGGTCACCAATTTTGTTTTCGCACGTACACTTCCTAAAACTTCGCAGGAGAATTGAATTGTTTCATGTTGTACTCGTTGAACCGGAGATTCCACCCAACACCGGCAATATTATTCGCCTGTGTGCCAATACCGGTGCCCGGTTACATCTGATCGAACCTCTTGGATTTCCGCTTGACGACGCCAAGATGCGCCGTGCTGGTCTCGATTACCACGAATTCGCCAGCCTGAAAGTGCACCGTCATTGGCAGACCTTTCTCGATACCGAATCACCTGATCCCGCCCGTATGTTTGCGATGACGACGCACGGCACTTCCTGTTTTTCAAAAACCCAGTTTCTGCCGGGAGACTTTTTTGTATTCGGTTCGGAAACGAAGGGCCTTGCACCGGACGTCCACCTATTTTTCCAGGAAGGCCATCGCATTCGCCTCCCCATGAGACCGCACAATCGCAGTCTGAATCTGTCCAACAGCGTCGCGATTGTTGTTTATGAAGCCTGGCGCCAAAATGGTTTTGCCGGTGGACTTTAAAAAAAGGCCCGACTTCAGGAAAACCACGAAATCGGGCCGACATGAAAAAGGTTTTCTATCTAAACAGATTTCTGACCTTGTCCATCCAGGATTTTGCTTGCGGACTGTGTTTGGCTCCCCCTTCAACCACCAGCCGCTCGAACTCGCGCATCAATTCTTTTTCTCTGTCCGTCAGATTGACCGGCGTTTCAATCTTGACGTGACAGAACAAATCGCCGGGCTGTGCCGAACGCACTCCTTTGATACCTTTGCCTCGCAATCGGAAAGTCCTGCCGGTTTGGGTTCCGGCGGGAACGTTGAAAGCGACTCGATTGGTCAGCGTCGGCACCTCTATTTCGCCACCCAATGCGGCGATACCGAAAGAAACCGGAATTTCGCAATGCAAGTCGTCTCCTTCCCGTCTGAATACCGGATTCGGCAAGACGTGAATTTCGACATATAAATCTCCCGGTGGCCCCCCATTCTGCCCCGGCTCGCCGTTTCCGGCGGAACGGATTCTCATACCATCGTCGATACCGGCCGGAATCTTGACTTCAAGTGTCTTGTTGCGCCGCAGCTTGCCAATGCCGTGGCAGGTGGGACACGGGTCGGGAATGACTTTTCCGGTACCATGACAAGTCGGACACGGCTGCTGAATGCTGAAAAAGCCCTGCTGCATCCGAACCTGCCCCTGACCGTTACACGTTGTACAAGTCGTCGGTGATGTACCGGGTTTGGCGCCCGATCCATGACAGGTTCCACAGGTATCCCAGGCGGGAACCCGAATCGTCTTCGTGCTACCTTTGGCCGCTTCTTCAAGCGTAATGTCCAGATTGTAACGAAGATCGGCCCCCCGATACATCTGGGGGCCGGTGTTGTACTGTTGTCCTCGACCGCCGCCGAAAATATCGCCGAAAATATCGCCGAAGGCGTCTGCGAAATCGGCCGCGCCCGGGCCGGCCCCTCCCCCTCCCGGACGGGCGCCCATGTTCATATTGGGGTCAACCCCGGCATGGCCGAAACGGTCGTAAGCCTCACGCTTGTTTTCATCCGAAAGGATTTCGTAGGCTTCTTTGACTTCTTTGAATTTCTCTTCGGCCGTCTTGCTGTCGGGATTACGGTCCGGATGGTACTTCATCGCCAATTTGCGATAAGCTTTTTTGATTTCGTCATCCGAAGCGTTTTTGGCAACCCCTAAAACTTCATAAAAATCTCGCTTTGCCATCTTGTCCACATTCTAAAAAGCGATTCAGTATTCTTGAACAGGTTTCATACTGGCTTTTTCACAAAAAATACCTCTTTTCCCTGTTCGAAACGGGCAAACAGAACGCCGAGCAGAAGATCGGTCTGTAACGGATCGTATCTGCCCGGCGATAAGTGACTTCAGGAAATCAATCAGTCTTTATCCTTCACTTCCTTGAAGTCTGCATCCACGACATCGTCACCCAACTCCGGTTCCGGTGCAGCACCGGCTGAAGAAGCTCCTGCTGCACCGGCGGCATCCGCTGCGCCCTGTGCCTGACCCTGTTGATCGGCGTAAACAGCTTCGCCCAGTTTTTGAGCTGCCGTGGTCAATGTGCTCATTCTCGCATCAATCGCCGCCTTGTCGTCGCCTTTCAAGGCATCTTCCAGATCCTTAATAGCGTTTTCGATGGTTTCCCGAGTTGTCGCATCCAGCTTGCTGCCGTGCTCTTCAAGCGATTTACGCGTCGAGTGAACCAAGGCGTCTCCCTGATTACGCGCTTCAGTCAATTCGCGTGCCTTGTGATCTTCAGCCGCGTTCACTTCCGCATCCTTGATCATACGCTGAATTTCTTGCTCGGTCAGGCCAGAATTGGCCTTAATGGTAATCGTGTTTTCCTTACCGGTAGCCTTGTCTTTCGCACTGACGTGCAAAATTCCGTTGGCGTCGATGTCGAACGTGACTTCAATTTGCGGCATACCCCGTGGGGCGGCCGGAATACCTTCCAGGTTGAATTCACCCAATGCCTTGTTGCCTGCAGCCATTTCGCGTTCGCCCTGGTACACCTTGATCGTGACCGCCGGCTGGTTGTCTTCTGCCGTCGAGAAAATCTGGCTGAACTTGGTTGGAATCGTCGTGTTTTTCTGGATCATCTTGGTCATGACGCCGCCCAGGGTTTCAATACCCAGTGAAAGTGGGGTCACATCCAACAGCAGCAAATCTTTACGATCGCCAGACAAAACGGCTCCCTGCAAGGCAGCCCCCACCGCAACGGCTTCATCCGGATTGACGTCTTTACGCGGTTCTTTGCCGAAAAATTCTTTCACTTTTTCCTGAACTTTCGGCATACGCGTCATACCCCCGACCAAAATGACGTCATCAATGTCCGAAACACTCAGGCCCGCGTCTTTCAGCGCAATACGGCAAGGTTCGATCGTCTTGTCGATCAACCCTTCCGCCAGCGAATTCAGTTTTGCACGAGTCAGTTTCAGGTTCAGGTGAACCGGTGCCCCGTTAGCCATCGCAATATAGGGTTCGTTAATTTCCGTTTGTTGCGAGGAAGACAATTCGATTTTTGCTCTTTCGGCAGCAGCTTTGATCCGTTGCAGAGCGATCGGGTCTTTCTTCAGATCAATGCCGTTAATCTTCTTGAACTCGTCGATAATGAAGTCGATGATACGCTGGTCAAAGTCTTCACCTCCCAGGAAAGTGTCTCCGTTGGTCGACAACACTTCAAACTGTTTGTCCCCATCAATGTCGGCAATTTCGATAATCGAAATATCAAACGTTCCGCCCCCCAAGTCGTACACAGCGATTTTCCTGTCGCCCTTGCCGGCCTTGTCCAGGCCGAAAGCCAAAGCAGCAGCGGTCGGTTCATTGATGATCCGTTTGACATCCAGACCGGCAATACGACCGGCATCTTTGGTGGCTTGACGTTGTGCGTCGTTAAAGTAAGCCGGTACCGTAATGACCGCTTCGGTCACTTCTTCACCGAGGTAGTCTTCCGCCGTCTTTTTCATTTTCCGGAGCACTTCGGCGGAAACCTGGGGAGGTGCCAGTTTCTTGTCGTTCAACACAGAAACCCAGGCGTCGCCGTTATCCGCCTTGATAATCGAAAAAGGCATAATCGGAATGTCCCGTTGAACTTCCGGATCGTCAAATTTGCGGCCGATCAGCCGTTTGATGGCATAAAGCGTATTTTTCGGATTGGTGACGGCCTGTCTTTTGGCGGGAGCACCTACCAGAATTTCACCGTCGTCCAGATAGGCGATAATGGATGGCGTCGTACGGGCACCTTCGGAATTTTCGACAACCCGGGGTTGACTGCCTTCAATGATAGCCACGCAAGAGTTCGTGGTACCCAGGTCAATACCGATGATTTTTGACATGTTGTATCCTTTCAATACCGTAAATTTTTTGGAATCGGAATGAAAAAATCAATCGCTTGATCGTTTCAACACATTCGATTGGATCATCCCAATCCTCCACTGTTCCTTAGATAAAGCTGTTTTTTAAAATTTCAAGACTTTTTCGGCGCGGCCACGATGACCACCGCCGGCCTTAACAAGCGATCCGCAAGTGTGTACCCTTTTTGCACAACGGAAACGATCGTATTGGGTTCCTGATCCGATTCGATCATGGAAATGGCCTGATGTTTCATCGGATCGAGCTTTTCACCCGGTTCTGGAACGATTTCAAAAATCTTGTTCTGTTCGAAAACCTGATTCAATTGACGCAGTGTTGCATCGACACCTTCCTTAATGGAGTCGACGGAAGGAACTTCCGTTTTCAGCGCCATTTCAAGATTGTCTTTTACAGCGACTAAAGACTGGGCGAAATTTTCAATAGCAAACTTGTGCGCCTTGGCGATGTCTTCCTGAGCACGCCGACGAATGTTTTCGCCTTCCGCTTTGGCACGTAAAAAGGCGTCTTGCATCTCGGTTGCCTTTTTTTCGGCGTCAGCCAAGCGTTTTTCCAACGCCTCTTCTTTTTCGATCGTGTCTTCCGGTGTGTCCGGAACTTCCGGATTCACCGGGTTGTTTTCATTTTCCTGATTCGGATTTTGCACTGTTTCCTCCCCCACAAAGTCTTTTACGATCACCAGAGAATGGGGGCTTTCGACCCGATTTCAAGGGACACGGGAAAAATTTCCGAAAATATCCGATAAAAGTCAAAATGACGGTGCCTACTCCTGTTTCAGCATTTCCCGAGCGTGCTCCAACGTCGTTTCCGTCAGGTGCAGGCCGCCCAGCATACGGGCAATTTCGACGACGCGTTCTTCCCCAGTCAAAGACGTAATACGAGAAACGGGATGTTGAATGTGATCAACAGCCACTTTGCTGATCTGGAAATGCTGACGTGCCTGACTGGCAACCTGTGGAAGATGCGTTACGCAAAGAACTTGGTGCTCTTTTCCTAACCGTTTCAGCAACTGTCCCACGACTTCGGCAACTGCGCCACCGATACCTGAATCCACTTCATCGAAAATCAGTGTCGGTGTTGTAGTGGCTCGGGACGCAATGACAGAAATCGCCAGCGAAATACGGGCGAGTTCGCCACCTGACGCGACTTTTGCCAGTGGCCTTAATTCGGTTCCAGCATGCCCGGCCACCAGAAACTCAACCTGTTCTGTTCCATAAGCATGTGCATCTCCGGTTCGCACTTCCACTGCAAAGCGTCCGCCGGACATGTGCAAATCAGCCATAACGGCGGTAACGGCATCACCCAGTTCTTTCGCGGCCTGGCGACGTTTTTCGGCTACTGTGGCAGCCAAATCAAAATAAGCGTGTCTCGCGTTCGCTTCTTTTTTGCGCAACTCATCAAGATCGGCGGCCTGTTCATACTGTACAAGCAGATTCTTTCTGCTCTCCAGCTCCTCATGCAACCGTTCGGGCGGAACATTGAACTGACGTGCGGCAAAATGAAGGGCCTCCAACCGCTTTTCCGTCTTTTCCAAAAGCGCTGGATCCATATCGGTACGGGACAGATAATCCCGCAATCCGTAGGCAGCTTCCTGAAGCTGTATTCTGGCCGAATCCAGCAATTCCGTGACCGGTTCCAGCCGGCTATCGAAACCGGCCAGTCTGGAAATTCTTTGCTGCAAAGCATTCACGCTGGAAATAAGTGACGAATCGGCGTCAACAAGCTTGTTTAACGTCTCTTGCGATCCTTCGATCAGGCTTGCCATATGCGACAAACGGTCGTAATCGCTGTTGATCTGTTCCCACTCGCCCGCCTTTGTACCCAGTTTTTCCAACTCATTGACTTGCCATTCCAGCCGTTCTTTTTCAGACAGCAGTTTTTGGGAATCCGTCTCGGCATTGTGTATCGCACGAATCAGGTTTTGCCAATGGCTAAAAAGGGAAGCCAGTTCTTTAAGCTGCGGTTCGATACCGGCATGCCGATCCAGCAACAAGCGCTGCTCGTCTGTCTTCAGCAGTAACTGATGAGCATGCTGGCCGTGGATATCCACCAGCAAGGAAGCCAGTTCCCGCATTTGCGACGCCGTGACGGCGATCCCGTTGACGAATCCCCGGGAACGCCCCGAACTGTCTACGGTTCTGCGCATCAGCACAACGTCGTCTTCCCATCCGATTTCGTTGGCTTTCAACCATTCAATAGCCGCATCGTTAATGGAAAACTCGGCACTGACGTCAGCCCTGACCGCTCCTTCCCTGACCGCTCCGGCATCACCACGGCTCCCCAAGGTCAGTTGGAGTGCGTCAATCAGAATGGATTTGCCAGCGCCGGTTTCTCCCGTTAAGGCGGAAAACCCCGAGGCGAAATCCAGTTCCAGAGAATCGACAATGACAAAATCGCGTACCGTCAACGAGCGAAGCATGGGTATCCTGTCTGAAAATCAATCCGGTTGAAAGCATACATCAATTGCCGGAACGCTCCTTTGAAAAAAATCTCAATCGACTTTCTCTCGCCTGGAAATTTCGTTCCAGTGCAATTTGTTGCGCAGCGTGTCGTAGTAACTCCATCCCATAGGATGAAGGAAGGTAATGGTATCGGCCGATCGTTTGATGAAAATTCTGTCGGAATTCCGGAGGCTGGCAAAAGACTGGGAGTCGAAGTTGATGCTGGGCTGGTTGGCTTCAACCACTTCCACCACGATTTCACTTGTGTCCGGGATGACAATGGGTCTGTTCGACAAGGTGTGAGGCGCAATCGAAACCAGCACGATTCCGGCCAGATTGGGGTGTAGCATAGGACCACCGGCAGACAACGAATAAGCGGTCGAGCCTGTGGGCGTGGAAATGATCAAGCCGTCAGAACGCTGCTGGTACATGAAGTGACCGTCTACATGCACACGGAGATCGATCATGCCCGAACCACCTCCGCGGGAGATGACGATATCGTTGAAAGCAACGGCGTGATGAATGGTTTCACCCGAACGGATGATAGACCCCTCGATCAAAAAACGCTGCTCGGAGATGTATTTTCCCTTCAACATTTTGTCCAGCACCAAAAGCATCCGGTTTAACGGAATGTCCGCCATAAAACCGAGATGTCCGTGATTGATGCCGATTAACG
The DNA here is from genome assembly GCA_048528425.1 of Oxalobacter sp. Lineage (GTDB taxonomy): Bacteria > Pseudomonadota > Gammaproteobacteria > Burkholderiales > Burkholderiaceae_D > Oxalobacter. Next base: position 11,991 of record DBGFLV010000257.1, read on the forward strand.
GAACGCTGTAGGGAGCAAGTTGCCGCGCGATGCCCAGCATGGTACCGTCACCGCCGATTACGATCGCTGCCTCGGCCTGGGCGCCGATCTCTTCCAGGTTCATTGAAGTGATACCCGGTGTGGAAATGTTGGCGGCCGTTTCCGATTCATAGACAACCGTATGACCGGCCTCGACAAGAAAATTGGCCACTTTTTCCATTGACTGGATGATACTGCTGATATACACCCTGGAGACGAGTGCGAAAACTTTCTTTTTAGTCTGCATTTTTATCGCGGGATGAGCTGTGTCAACGCTTTCAGATTACACTAAAAACCCGGTTCGAAAAATAAAATTGCGTCAAACCAACAGTTCATTACCGGAAATCCGCATATGAAAGTCATCCCTTTATACAGGTGTTTCTTCCAGGGAACGTCTTTTTTGGACAGACGGCAAAAATGGCTTGCCTTTTATTTCCTCCTGCAGAAAAAACGCACTGTCCTGATCCATTGCGGCACATTGTGTTAAAAATCGGGGATGTTCTTGTTCCAGGAAAATGAAAACAGAAATATTTGCTTTAAAATAAGTCAGTCAATTGAAGAACTGAAAACCGAACATGCCACTTGAACCCCGCGCTCAAACTCTGCTCAAAACCCTGGTTGAACGGTACATTGCCGAAGGGCAACCGGTAGGGTCGCGCGTTTTGTCCAAACTCTCCAAACTGGATCTGTCGCCGGCCACTATCCGCAATATCATGGCCGACCTTGAAGAAATGGGTTTCGTTTCCAGTCCCCATACGTCGGCTGGAAGAATTCCCACCCCCAGAGGCTTTCGGGTTTTCGTGGATACCCTTTTAACTGTTCAGTCAGTTAGTGAAAACACCCTTGAATCCACTCTCCAGCTAACACCACAGGCCGGCCAGCCTCAGAAAATCATTGCCAACGCAGCACAGATGCTCTCGTCCTTGACCCAGTTTGCCGGGGTCGTTCTGGCACCTCGCCATGAATCCGCTTTTTCCCAAGTCGAATTCCTGCGTCTTTCTGAAAAACGCATCCTGCTGGTTTTAGTGATGCCGAACGGGGAGGTGCAAAACCGGTTGCTTTTGACCGAAACCGATTACACCCCTGCCCAATTGAACGAAGCCGCCAATTACATTAATCGGCACTACAGCGGTCTGAACTTCAATGAAATCCGCATGCGTTTGCAAAACGAACTGAAGGAAATACAAGGTGACCTGACCAGGTTGATGCAAGCTGCGATTGAAGCAGGAGACGAAACCCTCTCTTCGCAAAATGAAGAGGTCGTGATTGCCGGCGAAAGCAATCTTCTGCACGTTCGCGACTTTACTGTCGATCTCAATTCACTGCGCAGGCTGTTCGACCTGTTTGAACAGAAAACGGAACTGATGCAGTTACTGGACATATCGAGCAAAGCCAGCGGAATCCAGATCTATATCGGCGGCGATTCCCGTCTGGTGCCGATGGACGACATGAGTGTGGTAACGGCCCCTTATCAGGTCAATGGAGAAATCGTCGGAACGCTGGGTGTCATCGGACCGACCCGGATGGCTTACCAGAAAGTCATTCCTATCGTCGACATTACTGCACGCTTGTTGTCGAACGCGTTGAGTCATTCATGACCGTCTGGCGATATTGATTGATTTCATCGCGCGTTTTGATCGCCGCTTTTCGGGAAACGGCCGCATAATTTTCATCTTCTTCAATACCGGCATACAAAATGGCCCGCGAGGAATTGATCATCATGCCCGTGCCATCGGCTGTTCGGCCCGCTGACACGGTCGCTTCGACGTTACCGCCTTGCGCTCCGATACCCGGAATCAACAGTGGCATGTCTCCGACAATCCCCCGGACTTCGGCAATTTCGTGTGGAAAAGTCGCCCCCACCACAATGGCACACTGACCGTGGGTATTCCACTTTTCCGTGACCAGATGGGCGACGTGCTGATACAGGGGACGGGTTCTGCCGGAACTGTCGACTTTCAAAAACTGGAGATCGGAACCGCCCGGATTGGAAGTACGCGCCAAGATGATAGCGCCCCGGTCCCGATATTCCAGATAAGGGGCAACCGAATCGAATCCCATGTAAGGGCTCAAGGTGACCGCATCCGCATTGTAACGCTCGAACGCTTCCCGGGCGTATTGCTGTGCAGTCGCCCCGATGTCACCTCGTTTCGCATCCAAAATCAGGGGAATGGCCGGATAACGTTCACGGACGTACGCGCAAATGGCTTCCAGCTGATTTTCCGCGCGCGCCGCGTGAAAATAGGCGATCTGGGGTTTGAAGGCACAGACCAGATCGGCTGTCGCATCGACAATATTCTTGCAAAAAGCGTAAATCGAATCGGGCTTTTCACGGAGACAAGCCGGAAAACGATTGAGATCGGGGTCAAGACCGACGCACAAAAGCGAATTGCTCTGCTCCCAGGCCGCTGACAATTTTTCGATAAACGTCACAGTAAAATCTCCGCTAATAAAGTAACCGTATTGTAACCCGTCGTATTATCGCCCGGCCAGGTGCCTCTTATCCAGAAAAGAATGGGTGATGCCGGTTGACTTGTCCCTGCCAAAAGGAACCGGCCCATCCAACAGCGCGACAACCGAACTTTTCCCGTCATCTTCGGCATCGACGGGCTAACCCAAGACCTCACTTTCTCTTTTCGTGCCAGTAATGTACACCCTTTTGATTTTTCAACCGGTAGCGGTCGTTTACTCAAACAGACACTCCTGAACTCTTTTTCCGACCTGAGAGACTCTTTTAGAGTAGAGTGCCGTAAACACACTCTTGGGCAACGCACCAATCCGAATTTACCGGATCGGTTCAGACCAAAGCGACCGGACTTGTCGTCTTTTCCAACACAGGATTTGACGGGAAGTCATCGAACGGCTGTGCCTTGTGGCTTTCTTGTGGTAGTCGCTACTGTTCCCGGCCCCCGGCAGACGGGCTGGCGTTCAGTCAGCCGTGCCGTCTCGTTGGATACAAAAAAGCGGCAGACCGATACAAGTCGTCGTCTTGGTCTGCCGCACGTCGCAGTCCGTTAACGGCGCTGTACCTTCTTTGCGAGGAACGAGCGGGGGTTCATCTACTGTGTTGCCGGGCCCGCTCATCCTGCGTCTTTGTACCCATCGTCGAATTTACCGCTGCCTGCCGGGTCCGGAAATCCTGCAGATGCTTCGGCAACAGTATTGCCTTTTTAGTCGAGACCAGATTCATACCGCTTTTTTAAACCCGACCATGTCAAGACATAACGAAACAACGCCATGATTGCGCTATGATACTTGTGTCCGTTACCGGGCGAACTTCTGGAGCGCATTAACCTACTTGACTTCCTCCAAATCAGGCATTTAGAAAATGTGTTATACCCTTTCCTAATCCTATCTCAGAGGCATTTCATGAAAAATCTGCTCAAAACTTTTTTGATGACGTTAGCCATCCTTTCGCTGACTGCCTGTGGCTACAACCAATTCCAGACAAAAGACGAAGCGGTCAACGCTGCCTGGGCAGAGGTACTGAACCAGTATCAGCGTCGTGCGGATCTGATCCCGAATCTTGTCAATACGGTCAAAGGCTATACACAACATGAAAACGCCACCCTGGTCGAGGTCACCCGGGCGCGCGCCGCCGCTACCAGTTTCCAGATCACACCGGAAGTGTTGAACAATCCGGAAGCTTTCCGGAAATTCCAGCAGTTACAGGGAGAATTGTCATCGGCCCTGTCGAGATTGATGGCGGTGTCGGAAAATTATCCCAACCTGAAAGCCGACACCAATTTCAGAGACCTTCAAGCTCAATTGGAAGGAACGGAAAACCGGATCGCCGTGGCCCGTCAGCGATACATCCAGGCCGTAGCGGACTACAACGTGATGGTACGTCGCTTCCCGACTAATCTGACGGCCAAAATGTTCGGTTACACGACCAAACCGTCATTTACCGTGGAAAACGAAAGAGCCGTTTCAACCGCACCGGCCGTCAACTTCGACAAATAAAACCCATGCCGACCTTTCTTCGCTTCAGCTGGCTCCGCTTATTTTTCATTCTCTGCTGTCTTTTTACCATGACGGCCAGCCACGCACAAAACTTCGTGCCGGTACCCGAATTGAAAGCGCACGTCATGGATGAAATCGGTTTGCTTTCCGACAGTCAACGTCAGTCGCTGGAAAGTTATCTGACTGATTATGAAGCGAAAACCGGTAATCAGATCGCCGTATTGCTGATGTCCAGTACGGCACCCGAACCGATCGAACAGTACAGCATTCGCGTTGCCGACGCATGGAAACTGGGTCGCAAGGGCGTCGACGACGGCGTATTGCTGATCGTGGCAAAAGACAATCCACCGGGTTTAAAACGGTTGCGCCTGGAAACCGGAAGAGGTGTACAGGGGGTGCTGACCGACATGCGTTCCAAGCAAATTCTGCAAGACGTCATCGCGCCCTATTTCCGTCAAAACGATTTCTACAATGGTTTGGCAGCCGGCATTACGGCCATTACTTCCACCCTGGACAAGGAAACCTTCCCGGCCAACACACCGCCCCGGCAAGAAGAAAAAACGGCTTTATGGTCGCCTTTTCTGATCTTGATTATGGCCATTCTCGTTATCCTCATCCGTTCACGGTCTTCACGACATTCCAGAGGCCGTGGTCGGTGGGGCGCCTCCGGTATCATCCTGGGAGGCGGTCTATACGACCATCTCCGAAACCATGACCGTTTCGGTGGAGGGGGCTTCGGCGGCGGTTTCGGTGGTGGTGGCGGTGGCTTTGATGGTGGTGGTGCTTCTGGAGACTGGTAAATGAACACAATCCAACGGCTGTTACGTCATTTGACGTTCCCCTCTTTCCACGCCCGACGGCTCTTTCCGGACGACACGCTGCAAGAAATCGAAACGACCATTGCTACCGGAGAAAAACAACATGGGGCCGAAATCAGGGTTATTATTGAAAAGGCTCTGTCGATACCGGACATCCTGAACCGGAAAACGCCCCGAACACGAGCACTTGAACTGTTCGGTCTCCACAGAATTTGGGAAACCGAGGAAAACAACGGTATTCTCGTCTACATCAATTTGGCCGATCACAAGGTGGAAATCGTTACCGACCGGGGCATCAGTGAAAAAATCGGTTCGGAACAATGGAAAACCGTTTGTGAAGCCATGACACGACACTTCGTCGACAAGCACTACCGTGAAGGGGTTATTGAAGCACTGAACCGGATGAACGCTCTTTTGAAAGTGAATTTTCCTCCTGACAGCGGCAGGATCAACGCACTACCCGACTCACCCCTCTTGCTTTGATATCGCTGGAAAAAACAAAGAAAGACGCGTTTCTTAACCGACGCTTTTACTCTCCACGAACCGTTACCGCCCTCTTCTGTCGACCACGTCTTGTAACGCTTCCGAATAAACATGGTATTGCGCCTTGCCGCTCCGTTTGGCAGCAAGCAGCGCAACGTCGCTTTGCCTGATTAAATGATCAGTGGGCATATCCGGATCGGTCGTATAGGCAATGCCGATACTGGCTGACAGAACCTTCAGCGTATCGGACGCCTCAAACTGCTGTTGCAGGGTTCGCAAAATCGTCGCTGCCTTGTTTTTAAGCGCTTCTTCACTACAGCTGTCTAGTACGGCAACCAGAAATTCATCGCCTCCGATACGACAGATCAAATCGTCAGGACAACAGCTTCTTAAAATGTCACTTACCGCTTTCAACGTATCGTCACCCGTCTGGTGACCGTACAAGTCATTGATCAGTTTGAAATTGTCCATGTCGATGTAAAGAAGGCTGACCTGGGGAACCTGCCGGCATTCTTCAATCTTTTCATAAAAAAAACGCCTGTTGTAAAGGCCGGTCAGGGCATCCGTATTCGCACTCAACAGAATACACTGTTCAAACGACCGTTCTTTTGTCACATCCCGGCAAATGAACAGGGTGCCGATGTAGCTATCGAACACATCGACGATCGGCTCCTCGCTGATTTCAACCATCCTGATGACGCCGTTGTTGTCCAGGCTGATTTCCGTTTTGCCCGAATCGTTTATTTTCGCTTCTTTCTCGACCGATTTTTTCCACTCGTTGACGTCGGTTCCGATAATGGTTCGGGAATCCACACCAAAATATTCGACGAACTTTTCGTTGACGTCGGTAATTCGACCTGTGTGGTCGTAAACCATGATCGCAAACGGCATGCTTTGAAGAATGATTTTCAACTCGACCGTCATATTACCGAGATCCGTTACGTCATGCGCAACGCCCAACGTTCCAATCAACTCGCCATCCTCGTCGAACACGGGAGATTTGTACGTCTTGAACTGGCGCATTCCCTGTCGGCTTTTGACTTTCTCGTCGAAAACACAGGTCTTGCGCGCGGCCAACACCACTTCTTCCGACTCCAGACAGATGTATTCGCCGGCAGCGTAATCTTCCGGCTTCAAATCCCAGATGTAATAATGGCCGCGTCCCTGCACATCGGCTTTCGTTTTGCCGACCGCGTGGCAAAAGGCATCGTTAACCTTGACGTGAACCCCTTGAATGTCCTTGAACCAGACCAGATCAGGAATGCTGTCTATCGCCGTATCCAGATAACTCCGCATTAGGAAATGGTCTTTTCTCAGTTTGATTCTCGAAAAGACCTGTTTCAACCGATGAACGGTAAGCGCTTCGGTAAACGGTTTTGCCCAGATATCGTCGCAGGCGGCGAGCTCGTCTGGAGTCAGTCCGGCGATCTGCCCGGCGTCACCGCAAAAGATCAGAACGGCGTTTCTCTTACTGCCAGAACGCAGATGAGGAAGGGATCGGGAAAGGGGAAGGTCAATAATAATGACGTCGCTACACCTCAGGGCTTCATCATCGACAATCGAAAGAAGAACCGGGTGGTACTCCAGGTTTTCCAACGGCTCGATATTTTTTATTCTCGGCAGCCAGCTTTCATCGCAACTGAAAATTGTTATGGCAAGCTTACAATGGTACATAGCCCCTCCACGATACAAACACAAAGACGCCTGTCCACTTGATCAAAGGCCATCAAATCATTCATGCGCATGACGCATCCATTTCCATAAAGAAGACGTTTGGAAACCGGTTTCGTGGGTACTTTCCTTTTCCTACATCTTTTATAGAGAATAACACCTTTGCTTGAAAAATATTGCAAAAAAGCAAAAAAACCGGCCGGTTTGAAACGACTGAGCGGTAAGCACAACAAAAAAGGCAGCGAAAGCTGCCTTTTTCAAAGCGAGTCTCGTTTATTTTGCGTTCCCCGCTTTTCCATTAACGACATTGCAATCGTTTTCGATCACGATAACAGCAGGCGGCTTTAAGGTATCCGATGCGGCCGGTACCGTTACCGGTACCGGTTTTTCCACCGGTGCGACATAACCGGCCGTCATCGGCAAAAGAGGAACGACCAGCAAAGCAACGATATTGATGATCTTGATCAACGGATTGACCGCGGGGCCCGCCGTATCCTTGTAGGGATCACCCACCGTGTCACCGGTGACCGCAGCCTTGTGTGCGTCTGACCCTTTTCCACCAAAATGACCGTCCTCGATGTATTTCTTAGCGTTGTCCCAGGCACCACCGCCTGTCGTCATGGAAATCGCGACGAAAAGGCCAGTGACAATCGTCCCCATCAAAACACCTCCCAGTGCAGCCGGCCCCAGCAGCAAACCGACCAGTATGGGAACGATGACCGGCAACAGGGAAGGTAAAATCATTTCCCGGATCGCAGCGGACGTCAGCATGTCAACTGCTTTGTCGTATTGCGGTTTGGCCGAACCGTCCATAATACCGACAATCTCCCGGAATTGCCGCCGCACTTCCACCACCACCGCCCCGGCGGCTCTTCCGACGGCTTCCATCGCCATCGCACTGAACAGATAAGGGATCAAACCGCCAATAAACAACCCGATAATTACGCGCGGATTGGACAGATCAAAGGTCGTCAGCAATCCGATCGAATCGAGCGCATGAGTATAGTCGGCAAACAGAACCAGGGCTGCCAGGCCTGCCGAACCGATGGCGTACCCTTTGGTTACCGCTTTCGTCGTGTTGCCGACGGCGTCGAGCGGGTCGGTAACGGCGCGAACCGAGTCCGGCATCCCGGCCATCTCGGCAATGCCGCCGGCATTGTCAGTAATCGGACCGTAAGCGTCTAATGCGACAACAATCCCTGCCATCGACAGCATGGAAGTTGCTGCAATAGCAATACCGTACAAACCGCCACAGAACTGATAAGCGATGAAAATAGCTGCGCAAACAGCTAACACCGGATAAGCCGTCGACTTCATCGACACGCCCAACCCGGCAATGATGTTGGTTCCGTGGCCGGTTGTCGACGCTTCGGCAATGTGCTTGACCGGCTTGAAATCCGTTCCCGTATAGTATTCTGTGATGTATACCATCAGGCCGGTCAAGACGATACCGACGACCGACGCACCGATCATTTGGTAACGCATGTCTTCCGGCATGATCCACCAGGTCACGCCAACAAAACCGATCAGTGAAAGAATAGCCGACCACCACAACCCCTTGTACAAAGCCGACATGACTTTCTTGTTCGGATCGGCCTTGACCATCTGGCAGCCGATGATGGAGGCGATAATGGAAACGCCCCCCAAAAGCAACGGATAAACAATGGCTTGTGCCGTCGCTCCGGTCACGAGCAGGGCACCGAGCAGCATCGTGGCAATCAGAGTAACGACATAGGTTTCAAACAGATCGGCTGCCATGCCCGCACAATCGCCGACATTGTCACCGACGTTATCGGCAATCACGGCAGGATTTCTCGGATCGTCTTCCGGAATACCGGCCTCCACCTTGCCGACCAGATCGGCGCCGACGTCAGCCCCCTTGGTGAAAATGCCCCCGCCCAGACGAGCGAAAATGGAAATCAACGAAGCACCGAACGCCAACCCGACCAGCGGTTTGATCAGATCGTGTTGAGACAGAGTATTTGCCGAGGGCAGATAAGTCAGAACCAGATAAAAGACCGAAACACCCAGGAGCCCCAGCCCGGCAACCAGCATCCCGGTAATGGCGCCTCCCCGGAATGCCACGTTTAAGGCACTTTGCATCCCGTTGACCGCTGCCTGTGCCGTTCGCACATTTGCCCGAACCGATACATTCATGCCGATGAAACCGCAGGCGCCCGATAAAACCGCTCCGATCAGAAAACCGATCGCCGTTGAAAAACCGAGCCCCGGGAGAAAGGCGATGACGATAAACAAGACAATCCCGACAATACCGATCGTCCGATACTGCCGGGCCAGATAGGCTGCGGCCCCTTGCTGGATGGCATGGGCAATTTCCTGCATCCGCTCGTTTCCTGCGTCCTTTGCCAGAATCCAACTTCGTGTTACCAGACCGTATATGACAGCCAGCACTCCACATGCGACAGCAAACCACAAACCCGCAGCCATAGCGACTCCTTTATCAGATTGGGGAATTTGTTACCGTTTTACAAAGTGTATTCATTACTCATGAAATGTTTTCAATCCTTTAGCGCATTGACGATTCCAGCACGTATTTCTTCAATTGATCCCACTCCTGAGAGTTTGCGGTACTGGGGAGCACCCGGTTCTCCCGAAGCGGCCCATCGGCTGTAATAGTCGATTAAAACCTCTGTCTGGTCATGGTAGACAGCCAACCGTTTCTTGACGGTCTCTTCCTTGTCGTCGTCCCGGACAATCAGTTCTTCACCGGTCAAATCGTCTTTTCCTGCCACTTTCGGCGGGTAAAATTCGACGTGGTAAGTCCGGCCCGATCCCGGATGGACACGTCTGCCGCTCATCCGGGCGACGATGATGTCGTCAGGCACATCAATCTCAACGACGTAGTCGATAGCGATTCCCGCTTCTTTCATCGCTTCAGCCTGGCCGATGGTACGGGGAAAACCGTCAAACAGATAACCTTTTTCACAATCCGGCTGTTTTAATCGATCCTTGACCAAATCAATGATCAACTCATCGGAAACCAGCCCTCCGGATTCCATGATTTTCTGGGCTTCCAGTCCCAACGGGGTACCGGCGGCCACAGCCGCACGGAGCATGTCACCGGTTGAAATCTGGGGGATACCGTATTGTTCACGAATGAAAGCGGCCTGAGTGCCTTTACCGGCTCCCGGGGCTCCTAACAAAATGAGGCGCATGGCGTAATTCCTAAAGAGGGTGAAAAAACAACGACGTGACAAACCTCACCGGTTTGTCCGGAACGAGACCGTCCTGCACTATACGACACGCCGTTTTTCAAATGTTTGATTCTACCTTGGAATCCAAACAATTTCGACTATTGTCAATCTCATCTGTTGCAATTGAAAAAGCGGCATACCCGTTCCAGGTCTTCTGCCGTGTCTACTCCCGGTTCAGGAAGACTGTCAGTCACGTGAACGGCAATGGAATAACCGTGCCACAGCACTCTCAATTGTTCCAGCGACTCCAGCTGTTCAATCGGAGAAATCGCCAGGGAAGAGTACGTTTGCAAAAAGTCATTGCGGAAAGCGTACAGTCCGATATGGCGCAAAGCACCCCATGCTTTTGGAAAGGTTTTTTCCGGCCCGGCGTAACCCTCGCGATACCAGGGGACAGGCGCCCGTGAAAAATAAAGCGCGCGGTTAAACCTGTCTAAAACGACTTTCACGTAATGGGGGTTAAAAATGTCTTCCGGATGTTCCATCCGGTGAGCCGCCGTCGCCATCGGGACCGTATCGGACACAAGAGAAGCGGTGGCAGTCACCAGTTCGGGATCAATCAGTGGTTCGTCTCCCTGGACGTTGACGACCACATCGGTTGGCGACCAGTCCATTTTTCCCGCCACTTCGGCAATCCGGTCTGTTCCGGAAACGTGATCCCTGCGCGTCAGCAATGCAGCAATGTCATATTGACGGCAGACCGCCGCGACAGCTTCTGCGTCTGTCGCCACAATAACTTCACTGGCCCCCGAAAGCCGGGCTCTTTCGGCAACCCGGACAATCATGGGTTTGCCGCCGATGTCGGCAAGGGGTTTTCCCGGAAGGCGCGTCGAAGCGAGACGTGCCGGGATGACAACGTAAAAAGTCATAATTCAA
>DBGFLV010000258.1:0-9353 GCA_048528425.1 Oxalobacter sp.
GCCAGCGCAACTTCCCGGCTATTCGTACCGGCCCGGTACCGACAAAGGTGACAAATCATTGTGGCCAGCGAGTGCGATGTCTTCCTTCATCGGTTTGTCGTAAAATCGCTTTCGGAAAATCCGAACCGAAAACGACCTGATCCTTGAGCGGTATCGAATCCGGCGTTTTCGCTGTTGGACGAAAAAGCGGCCCAGTCCGTTTGTGGCCGTGGGCTTTTCCACCGTTTCGATTCGCGACGAAACGACCACCGATCCGGATCATGGGCGGCGTTTGCGGCGGCGCCGGGTCACCGGTTCATCAGGAGCCAACAGGCCCGCTATCCGGATGCGTTTTCTTTTCCTGAACCGGGGGAAGACAAACAACGGGTGTCGATACGCCCGATCGGACGTCTGTCGCTGCTTTAAGCGATTTTACCGTCCTCTTTTCTTTACTCCCGTCACACCGGCCCGCGTCGTACACCGCGTCGGGGCTGATGGCTTCCTCAGTCGGACAGCAATAAAAAAGGAGCTGTAAAGCTCCTTTTCGGTTTTTGCCGTGTCCCTTACTGGGCAGCACGATTCGCCCGGCGGCGATCGATATCGGAAAGATGCCGCTTGCGCAGCCGGATACTCTTCGGGGTAATCTCGACTAGCTCGTCATCCTCGATGAATTCGACAGCGTATTCCAGAGACATCTGGATCGGGGGTACCAAACGAACGGCTTCATCGGTACCGGAAGCCCGAATGTTGGTCAATTGCTTGCCCTTGATCGGATTGACGACGATATCGTTTTCGCGCGAATGGATTCCGATGATCATGCCTTCATACACCGGATCGTTATGATTGACGAACATACGACCGCGTTCTTGCAGTTTCCACAAAGCGTAAGCCACCGCTGCGCCATCCTCTTGCGAAATGAGCACGCCGTTTCGGCGGCCACCGGCTTCGGCCTTCCCGGCATCGACCGGAGAATAACCGTCGAAAACGTGACTCATGATACCGGTACCGCGCGTCAACGTCATGAACTCGCTCTGGAAACCGATCAGTCCGCGGGCCGGTATTCTGTATTCCAGACGAACGCGACCCTTCCCGTCGGGTTGCATGTCCTGCAACTCGCCGCGACGGCGTCCCAGTTCTTCCATGACCGCACCCTGATTGGCCTCATCCACGTCGACCGTCAACGCCTCGTACGGTTCATGCCTGACACCGTCGATGGTCTTGTACACCACGCGGGGCCGGGAAACCGCCAGTTCGTACCCTTCACGTCGCATGTTCTCGATCAAAATCGTCAAATGCAGTTCACCCCGTCCGGATACCTCGAAAACGGTATCGTCGTCGGTCGGCGCCACTCTCAACGCTACATTCGACTTCAGTTCACGCTCCAGTCTTTCGCGTAATTGACGACTGGTCACGAACTTGCCTTCCCTTCCGGCGAAAGGCGACGTGTTAACCATGAAATTCATCGTCAACGTCGGTTCATCCACTGTCAGCATCGGCAACGCATCGGGATGTTCCGGATCGCAAATCGTCGAACCGATGTCTATCGCGTCAATACCGTTGATCAAGACAATGTCGCCCGCGGACGCTTCTTCAATCACTTGCCGTTCCAGCCCCTTGAATGCGAGAACCTGATTAATCCGGGCCCTGACCGGCACTGACTCCGGGCCGTTCATGATTACGATGTCCTGCAAGGGAGTAACCCGGCCGCGATTGACACGACCGATACCGATCTTGCCGACGTAAGAAGAATAATCCAGCGAAGAAATCTGCATCTGGAACGGTCCGTCAGGATCAGCGTCACGTACCGGCACATAGTTCAAAATGGCATCGAAAAGTGGCCGCATGTCCCCGGAACGAACGTCGGCGTCAAGACCGGCGTAACCGTTCAAGCCCGACGCGTAAATGACTGGAAAATCGAGTTGTTCTTCGGTCGCCCCCAGCTTGTCAAACAAATCGAACGTGGCGTTGATCACCCAGTCGGGCCGCGCGCCGGGCCGGTCAACCTTGTTGACCACGACAATGGGTTTCAACCCCAAACCCAGCGCTTTTCGGGTGACGAAACGGGTCTGCGGCATCGGCCCTTCAACGGCGTCGACCAAAAGTAACACACTGTCCACCATCGACAGGACACGTTCCACTTCACCGCCGAAATCGGCGTGCCCCGGCGTATCAACGATATTGATGTGCGTCCCTTCGTACTCTACGGCACAATTTTTCGCGAGAATGGTAATCCCGCGTTCTTTTTCCAGATCGTTGGAATCCATCACCCGTTCACTGACGGCTTGATTTTCACGAAAAGTACCGGACTGACGCAACAATTGATCGACCAGTGTGGTTTTGCCGTGGTCGACGTGCGCGATGATCGCGACGTTACGGATAGCGCGTTTGGTTTCAGACATAAAAACTCGACAATTGAAGAAAAAGGATAACTGATAATTTTAGCACGTGAATGAAGGGACGCCGAAAACGAACTGGAAAATAAAATGCGCCACAACCGTTCCATCCGCACCGGCCCGGCTAAAGCCGGAGCGGCCCTTCAATGGCGGGGCAAACTCGAGAGTGAAACAAGCCGTTCGGGAGCGACAACCCCGTCGGCGCAGACACTGGCTGTTCCCAGAAAAAGACCGTTTTCTGCCGCATAAACACGACAACGTCCGGAACTAACCGGCAAATCAATCCGTTCCTTAACGCTGGCTAGGCGTTGTCCGTTCAAAAAGCGTTTCGTCAGGGACGCTTCCAGTGTCACGGCGGGAAAAGAAGACAGAAGATAATCCACCGGTTTCAACTGAGCACAAACGACCGGGTCATCACTCAATTTCATCCGTTCTTCCAGATCATCCAGTGAAACGGCCGAATCAAGGCCTAGGGTGCCCACACCGATGCGCCTCAACGCTTTCAAATGGGCTCCACAGCCCAGTGCACACCCGATGTCTTCACCCAATACCCGGATGTACGTTCCCTTGCTACACGTGACGGCAAGCGTCAGAAAAGGAGAAGAAAACTCGACAAGTGCCAGACGGTGTATCGTTACAGGCCGGGCTTCACGCTCGAGCTCGATACCGGCGCGCGCATAGTCGTAAAAGGGTTTCCCGTCTCGCTTCAACGCGGAATACATCGGCGGAATCTGCAAAATCGTCCCCCGGAAGCGGCTTAAAACCGTTTCGATTTCTCCCGAAGAAAAAGAAACCGGCTTCGGGCCGTCTATTCTCTCCCCTTCCGTGTCACCGGTGGTCGTTCTGATCCCCAGATGCACGACAGCTTCATACGTCTTGTCGGCTTCCAGCAAATCCTGCGAGAACTTGGTCGCTTCCCCGAAACAAATCGGCAAAAGACCAGTCGCAAACGGATCGAGCGTACCGGTATGACCGGCTTTTTTCGCATGGAACAGTCGCTTTGCCCGAACCAGTGCCTGATTGCTGGACAAACCGGCTGGTTTGTCCAGCAACAAAACACCGTGAACGTCCCGCTTTGCCGACCGCATTGATACCAGGGCCGCCATCAATTCCGTCCCAACGGTGTAAAAACCCCGAAACAAAAGCTTGCCTTCCGACTATCAAACCGCTTCATCGTCGTCCTTAGCCCGTTCGGCATTCGCCTCGTCGATCAGATGGGAAAGCGCGATACCCTGGGCAATTGAATTGTCGTAAACAAACGAAAGCTGGGGCAGCGTATGGATGTGAAGGCGTTTTCCGAGCTGTGTCCGGATAAATCCGGAAGCGTGTCGCAAACTGTCCAGTGTTTTTTTCACCTTGTCCGGGTTGTCGTCTAACAGGGTGAAAAACACCTTGGCATGGGCGTAATCGGGAGTGACTTGCACTTCAGTAATCGTCACCATACCGACGTTCGGATCTTTCAATTCCGAAAACAGGATATCGGACAGATCGCGCTGGATCTGGTCAGCCACCCGCAAACTGCGGCCGGGAATCGTTTTGCTGTGTCTTGCCATGATCCCACTCCCTTCAAAAAGTCACCTGTATAAAATACGCTGAAAATGAAACGCCCTTTCGGAAAAATCACAGCGATCGTGCAATTTCCTGAATTTCATACACTTCGATCTGGTCACCGACCTTAATATCGTTGTAATTTTTCAGGGTCAGTCCGCATTCAAAACCGGACTTGACTTCCTTCACATCATCCTTGAAGCGTTTCAACGAATCGATTTCACCCGTCCAGATGACCACGTTGTCCCGTAACAAATGAACCGAGGCGCCACGGCGAACCAGCCCTTCCGTGACGAAACATCCGGCGATGGCACCCACCCGGCTGACCATGATGACCTGCCGGATTTCGACCAGACCCAGCGCATGCTCGCGTTTTTCCGGCGCCAACATACCCGACATGGCCGCTTTCACCTCGTCAATGGCATCATAAATAATATTGTAATAACGGATATCCACTCCATTGGCTTCCGCCAGATGACGTGCCTGGGCGTCAGCCCGGGTATTAAAGCCGATAATGACGGCCTTGGACGCCAGCGCCAAATTCACGTCCGTTTCTGTAATACCACCGACAGCGGCGTGGACGATCTGGACACGCACCTCGTCGTTGGACAATTTCAAAAGCGAAGCGGACAAAGCCTCCTGCGAACCCTGGACATCGGTCTTGATAATCAGCGGCAAGGTTTTGACTTCGCCTTCGGCAATCTGGTCGAACATATTTTCCAGTTTGGCCGCCTGCTGTTTGGCCAGTTTGACGTCGCGGAATTTGCCCTGGCGGAACAGGCCGATTTCACGCGCCTTGCGTTCGTCATTTAACACGACGATTTCTTCCCCGGCAGACGGAACACCCGTCAACCCCTGAATTTCGACCGGAATACTCGGGCCGGCATCGGTAATGGCTTTGCCGGTTTCGTCCAGCATGGCACGAACGCGGCCATATTCAGGCCCGGCCAACACGACATCACCCCGGTGCAGGGTACCGGACTGGACCAGAACCGTTGCGACCGGACCGCGTCCCTTGTCCAGACGGGCTTCGATGACAATTCCTTTCGCCATGGCATCGACCGGCGCAGTCAGTTCCAGAATTTCGGCCTGAAGCAACACATTCTCCAGAAGCGAATCAATCCCTTCTCCGGTTTTCGCCGACACCGGGACGAAAGGAGCATCACCACCGTATTCTTCCGGTACGACCTGTTCGGCTACCAGTTCCTGGGTGACCCGGTTGACATTGGCGCCCGGTTTGTCGATCTTGTTGATGGCAACCACAATCGGAACGCCGGCTGCCTTGGCATGGGCGATCGCTTCCCGGGTTTGCGGCATCACGCCGTCGTCTGCCGCCACCACTAAAATGACAATGTCGGTCGCCTTGGCGCCTCGGGCACGCATGGCCGTAAACGCTTCATGGCCCGGTGTATCCAGAAACGTTACGATACCGCGTCCGGTCTTGACGTGATAGGCACCGATGTGCTGGGTAATGCCGCCGGCTTCGCCGGAAGCGATCTTCGTACGGCGGATGTAGTCCAGCAGTGAAGTCTTGCCGTGATCGACGTGGCCCATGACAGTAACCACCGGAGCGCGCGGCAACAATTCCGCATCGTCGTTCTTCTCCATTTCGGCCAGTTGCGCTTCCACATCCTGAATCTTCGCCGCAAAAGCGCGGTGCCCCATTTCCTCGACCAGAATCATCGCCGTTTCCTGATCCAGCACCTGATTGATCGTAACCATCTGGCCCAGTTTCATCAACTGCTTGATCACTTCGGACGCCTTGACTGCCATTTTATGAGCCAACTCGGCGACCGTAATGGTTTCGGGCACGTAAACATCATGAACAATCGCTTCAGTCGGTTGGTGGAAATTGCTTTCCCGTTCAGCTGCAGCGCCATGACGGCGTCCCTTAGAGCCACCCGAACTGCTACGCCAGCCGTCCCGGCCAGACGAGTCGCCTCCACGCGTCTTCAAGCCTGCACCGCGTTTCTTGCCGGCCTCTTCCTGCCATCCCGACGATTTGACCGCCTTTTTTTCGCCGGACGTTTTCTTGTCGGCCTTGTTACCGGAAGAAGCCGGTTTCTTATCCCCCGTTTTCGACGGCTGGGACTGTACGGGTTTGGAAAGCGTACCGGAAGTCGTCTTCTTCGGTGCTTCTTTGGCGGGAACCGCAGAGGGTGCCGGTTTTTCCGGCGGCCTGGCCACTTTACGAGCTGCACCACTCATCATCGCCTTGATTTGAGCGACTTCATCTTCGACCGCCTTGCGGGCGCGTTCGGCCTCTTCAGCGCGTCGAATCCGTTCAGCCTCTGCTTCTTGTCGTGCTTTTTCCGCCTGTGCCGCTTCTTCAGCCATCCTTGCCATTTCCGCCTTCTTCAACGCTTTGGCAGACGCCCTTTCTTCATCCACCACCTGTTTTTCCTGTTGCACCCGTTCTGCGTCGACCCGCACTTTTTCAGCCGCTTGCTGTTCGGCTTCTTGCCGCCTTTTAGCGTCCGCCTCGATTCGGGCCTGTTCTTCGGCTTTCAACCGGGCCTGCCGTTCTTCTTCCATTCTAGCCAACTGCGCCTGTTTTTCACGCAGTTCAGCCTCCTGTCGGGCAATCAACTCTGCCTGACGGCGGGCTTCCTCGGCACGACGCCGTTTTTCCGCCTCGTCGATGACGGGCGCCACCGTTCTCTGTTGATCGGCATCGGAACGAAGAGGAGAGTCATCACGCTTGACAAACGTCCGTTTCTTGCGGACTTCGACCTGAATCGTTCGGGACTTGCCTGTCGCGTCGGCCTGTTTGATCTCGCTCGTTTCCTTGCGGGTCAACGAAATTTTACGCTTTTCGCCTGCCGGTGCGCCATGCGCTCCACGCAAGTAACTCAGCAACTTGTCCTTGTCTTCCTGGCTCAAGGCGTCATCAATGGAATGCTTCTCCACACCAGCGTCACGCAACTGTTTCAGCAATACATCCGAAGGCATTTTCAGTTCGGCAGCAAATTGGGCTACATTGTTAATCGCCATTCATTCCTCTTTCTTCTCATAGATGCGGCAAATTCAATCAGCGGGACAGGGCTTTTTACTGCACTTCAACCGCTTTCCACGCGCGAGATTGCAATTCCTTGGCCTCTTCATCGTATTTGGCATCAATCAGTTTCATTTCTTCATCCGTCACGTCGGCGAAACCATTGTCCAAAAGCTCGCGAGCACGCTCGGTCGAGAGCGCCAAAATCGCACCGAACTCGTCATAAGCCAGTTCCGCAAAACGTTCCAGCGTCTTGACACCGGCCAACCCCAGTTTGCCGGCCGTCGGACGGCTCATCCCTTCCAGATTGACCAGTCTCTCGTCCATACCGGCCATCCCTTCTTCGGAAGCGATCGCTTCGGTAATCAGGGCGTCACGGGCACGGTGACGAATCTCGTTGACCGTCTCCTCGTCGAACGCCTCGATGTCAAGCATTTCAGCGATCGGAACGTAAGCGATTTCTTCCAGAGTGGTGAACCCTTCCTCGATCAGAACGTCCGCCACCTCGGCATCGACGTCAAGCTTTTCCATGAAAAGCTTTTGCAATCCGGCTTTTTCCAACGCCGTCTTGTCGGCTGACTCTTCCGCCGTCATGATATTGATCTTCCAGCCTGTCAATTCGGTGGCCAGCCGGACGTTTTGACCACTGCGGCCGATGGCAATCGCCAAATTTTCCTCGTCGACGATCACATCCATCGCATGTTTGTCTTCATCGACCACAATAGAAGTAACGTTCGCCGGAGCCAGCGCACCGATCACAAACTGAGCCGGATCGTCCGACCAAAGTACGATATCGACCCGTTCGCCACCCAGTTCACCCGTAACGGCCTGAACGCGGGAACCGCGCATACCGACACAAGTGCCGATCGGATCAATTCGTTTGTCGGCGGTATAAACGGCAATTTTCGCACGTACACCCGGGTCGCGTGCAGCGGATTTGATTTCCAGAAGGCCCTGTTCGATTTCAGGCACTTCCAGTTCGAAGAGCTTGACCAAGAATTCGGGTGCCGTACGCGACAAAATGACTTGCGGGCCGCGCGCTCCGCGTTCCACACGCAGGATGTAAGCTCGTACCCGGTCACCGACCCGCAGGTTTTCCTTCGGAATCATCTGATCACGCGGTAACCGGGCTTCCACCTTTCCGGACTCGACAATAGCATCGCCCCGTTCCATGCGTTTGACCGTACCGGTCACCAGCGCGTCGCCGCGGTCGAGAAAATCTTGCAGGATCTGTTCGCGTTCCGCGTCGCGAATGCGCTGCAAAACGATTTGTTTCGTGTCCTGCGCAAACCGGCGTCCCAGATCGACCGATTCAATCGGATCTTCAATGTAATCGCCCACTTCGATGTCCGGAAACTGTTCGCGGGCTTCAAAATAAAGCATTTCCTGATCCGGCTGTTGCAAACCGGCTTCATCAGGCACCACGTGCCAGCGCCGGAACGTTTCGACTTCTCCGGTCTGACGGTCGATCGCAACGCGAATGTCGGCGTCACCCGGATAACGTTTTTTGGTAGCGAGCGCCAAAGCATGCTCAAGCGCACCCAGGACAACTTCCTTGTCTACACTCTTTTCGCGCGCCAGCGCATCAACCAATTGCAGAATTTCGAGACTCATGCTTTGCGGCTCCTAAAATTCACCTGCGGCACCAACCGTGCCTTGTCTATGTCAGCGATTGTAAAATGCAAAACCGAACGCGTGTCCGGCTCGTTTCCTTCAAATTCCAGACCGAGTTCTTCCCCGTCAGGGGGCAACAGAATGCCCTGAAAATTCTTGCGGTTTCCCATTCCCGGAACCGGTTCGCGCAACCTGACATGCGCTTCCATACCGGAAAAACGCATGAAATCCTGCCGTTTTTTCAACGGACGATCCAGTCCGGGCGACGAGACTTCCAGCCGGTCGTAATCGACGTCTTCCACCGTCAGAACATGAGAGAGCTGATGGCTGACCTTCTCGCAATCGTCCACTGTAATACTGGCTTCGCCGTCCGCCTTTTCGGGCAACAAGTCGATGTAAACGCGCAAAACGCCACCGCTTGCCCGTTCCACCTCGACCAGATCGTAACCGCAGCCATTGACCGTTTTTTCAATCAGTTCCTGCAACAAAGTCTTTCCTCGTTCAAACGTCGTCCGGCTTTCGCTCCTTAAAGAGCAAAAGTTCGCTTTTTGCGACGACACCGGTTCAAACAATGAAAAAAAAATGGGCGAAAGCCCATCATCATGATTCCAACACGCCGTGCCATCCAAAAATGGACGAAACCTTGGTAAAGTCATAATTATATACAAAATCCGGGTAAAGGGCAATGTCGATTCCGTGGAATGCCAATAATATCAATGAGTAAGACTTTACACGGCTTTGCCTGGAAAAAAGCGGGCACACCCCGGTAGCGGCCGGGCGTTTTTTTCCAAATTGTTTTATACTTTCATTATCTACAATGCCAA
>DBGFLV010000259.1:0-4474 GCA_048528425.1 Oxalobacter sp.
CGGTGACCCTGATTACGGACAATATGTCCGGTCATTTGATGAGTCGCGGCGAAGTCGACGCTGTCGTCGTTGGAACGGACCGGGTTGCCGCCAATGGCGACGTCGCCAACAAGATCGGCACTTACATGATCGCCGTATTGGCCAAACGTCACCACATCCCTTTTTACGTGGCTTGCCCGCTTTCCACCATTGACTTGTCGTTGCCGACCGGAGACGCCATTCCTATTGAAGAGCGAGCCTCCGATGAAGTTCGCGGGTTTCAGGCGTGTCGCTGGGCTCCGGAAGGCGTCACCATCCGCAACCCCGCCTTTGACGTGACCCCGGCCGAACTGGTTACCGCACTCGTCACGGAAAAAGGCATTGTCGGAAACACCGTCCTGACCGGTGGCGGATTGTCGGATTTTGTCGAAAACAACCGGTAAACGGCAGGCCTTCCGAACCGGTCAGACGAAAACCGGTTCCGGTTCAAGTCGGATAGCGAAACGAGCAAATACGTCTTTTTGAATAGCGTCGGCCAGCGCAACAATGTCGGCTCCCTGCGCGCCGCCATGATTGACCAGTACGAGCGCCTGTGTCTCGCACACGCCGACCCGGCCAAGCCGTCGTCCCTTCCAGCCGCACCGGTCGATCAGCCATCCCGCGGCCACCCGGTACCGTCCGTCCGGTTGCCGATAAGCCGGCATATCGGGATAATGCGCTTTCAACTCGGCCAACTGCGCCGACGAGACAACCGGATTCTTGAAGAAACTCCCGGCATTACCCAGCACAGCCGGATCCGGCAACTTTCTGCGACGAATTTTGACAATCGTTTCACTTATCTGGCGGGCCGTCGGCACCGTCACTCCTTGTATCGCCAGTTCCCGGGCCACTTCCCCATAAGCGATGTTGGCCGTCCACGTTTTCGGCAACATCAGTGTGACGTCGACAATGGCCATCCGGTCTCGCATCTCTTCCTTGAAAACGCTGTGCCGGTACGCGAAACGGCAATCGGTCTTGTTCATCCGGACAATCCGGCCCGTCCGGAAATCAAATGCTTTCAGCGAAAAAAAACAATCCTGCAATTCGACGCCGTAAGCCCCGATATTCTGGACAGGAGCCGCCCCGACAGTACCCGGAATCCAGGACAGGTTTTCAAGACCACCCCAGCCGTTTTCCAGCGTCCACTGAACCAGATCATGCCATTTTTCACCTGCCCCTGCCGAAACGTAAACGGCATGTTCGTCTTCCCTCTCGACATGGAACCCTTTTATCGCCATGTTGAGAACGAGCCCGTCAAACCGGCCCTTCGTCAACAGCAGATTGCTGCCTCCACCGACAACCAGCCGAGGCAATTTCATCAAAGACGGCGTATGATAAAGGCGAAACAGGTCGGCCGTTGAAGTGACGTCCATACCGGCCAGGGCCGTTACCTCAATCCCGAAGGTATTGAAGGACCGCAAAGAAAAATCGTGTCTGACGAAATGAAGGGAATCCATATCTTTCCGCAAAGAATAACATAGCCGGGTAGCGTATAAAGACGTTGTTCGCTACAATCTGAAGTGCAATGTTAATGACTGTTGACCCTCTCTGTCGAGGGTTTAAAGGAAAGGTTACGTATGCCCTCTTTTGATGTAGTCTCTGAAGCCGACATGGTTGAAGTCCGTAACGCTGTTGACCAGGCCAACAAGGAAATCGGGACCCGTTTCGATTTTCGCGGCAGCGACGCACGGGTCGAACAGAAAGAGTACGAATTGACCGTCTATGCCGATTCGGATTTCCAACTGGGACAGGTCAAAGACGTGCTGACCGGTAAAATGGCGAAGCGCAAAGTCGACGTCCGCTTTCTGGATGAAGGCAAAATCGAAAAAATCGGGGGAGACAAAGTCAAACAGATCATTACCGTCAAAAACGGCATTCCCAGTGATCAGGCAAAAAAAATCGTCAAACTCGTCAAGGACAACAAATTGAAAGTCCAGGCCAGCATTCAGGGCACTGCCGTCCGGGTGGCCGGCGCGAAAAAAGACGACTTGCAGGCGACCATGGCCCTGCTCCGTCAGGAAGTCAAAGACCTGCCGCTCGAATTCAACAACTTCCGCAATTGAAAAAAGCCGCCTTTGTTACAGGCGGCTTTTTACGTCACTTCTTCCGGTTTTCCCGACGCATTTTGACGCAATCGGCCAGCTTCCGGATGACCTTGCTGCTTTCTTCCCATCCCAAACAGGCATCCGTCACGGATTGTCCGTACACCAGAGATTGGCCCGGGACATGATCTTGCCGGCCACCGACCAGATTCGACTCGATCATCAGACCGATGATCCGTTTATCTCCGCCAGCGATGTTACCGCCGACTTCGGCACACACCGGAACCTGATTTTCCGCTTTCTTGGAACTGTTGCCGTGAGACGCATCAATCATGACCTTGGTGGGAAGCCCCGCCGCTTCGACTGCCTTGCAAGCGGCATCAACGCTGGCGGCGTCGTAGTTGGGCTTGTATCCCCCACGCAAGATGATGTGGCAGTCTTCATTCCCCTGCGTTTCGAAAATGGCGGTGTGGCCGCCTTTCGTCACCGACAGAAAATGATGGGGATGTGAAGCGGCCTTGATGGCGTCGATTGCTATCTTGATATTGCCGTCTGTACCGTTTTTGAAACCAACCGGGCAGGAAAGGCCGGAAGAGAGCTCCCGATGCACCTGGGATTCTGTCGTGCGGGCACCGATGGCACCCCAGCTGATCATGTCGGCGACGTATTGCGGACTGATCATGTCCAGATATTCGGTTGCCGCCGGCAAGCCCAACTCGTTGATGTCTCTTAACAGTTCACGGGCGATGTGCAACCCTTCGTTAATCCGGTAACTGTGATCCATAAAAGGATCGTTGATCAATCCTTTCCAGCCAATCGTCGTCCGAGGCTTTTCAAAATAAACACGCATTACAACGATCAAATCTTCCCGGTAACGCTGTTGTTCCTCCTTCAGACGATAGGCGTATTCCATCGCCGCTTTCGGATCATGAATGGAACAGGGGCCAATAATAACGACCAGCCGGTC
Source organism: Oxalobacter sp. (assembly GCA_048528425.1). Taxonomy (GTDB): domain Bacteria; phylum Pseudomonadota; class Gammaproteobacteria; order Burkholderiales; family Burkholderiaceae_D; genus Oxalobacter. The sequence continues at coordinate 3,028 of DBGFLV010000259.1, forward strand.
ATCCTGACCGTGCAAGACGCGATGAATCGCATCCCGACAGGTTGAAACCGTTTCAGCTGCCTGGTTCTGGCAGGGAAACTCGCGGATCAAATGAGAAGGAGGAGTTAGTTCTTTCATCGCGAGAATTCTTAAATCATCGGTGGGCTTCATGATTTTTCCAGTATTAATAAACGAAAAAACCGCCAATTCTGGCGGTTTTCAGGAATGTCGGTTGTTCTCTTTACTCGAGCGCTTGCCGCTTCTCCACCGCCAACGGGCTGGAATAGCCAAAGTAAAAAAAGTAAAAGTAAGCGAAATGCGACATTTTTACCCGACAAGCATTCAGTTTAAAACGTTCAAGTATTGTAAACCAACTTTTCCGGTCTGACAAAATATTTCTCGGCCATACGGATTATACCGTTCCTCCCACTGTCAACTCCTCGATACGGAGAGTGGGCTGCCCTACGCCAACCGGCACACTCTGCCCTTCTTTGCCGCAAACACCGACGCCAGCGTCCAGCGCCATGTCGTTACCGATCATCGAAACCCGTTTCAACACATCGGGGCCATTGCCGATCAATGTGGCGCCTTTTACCGGATAGGCGAGCTTTCCGTTTTCGATGACGTAAGCTTCGCTGGCGGAAAAAACGAATTTGCCGTTGGTGATGTCAACCTGGCCTCCGCCGAAATTGGCCGCGTACAATCCTTTCTTGACGGATGAAATGATTTCCTGCGGATCCTTTTCCCCAGACAGCATGAACGTGTTAGTCATGCGCGGCATTGGTAAATGGGCAAAAGACTCGCGCCGCGCGTTACCGGTTACCGGCATGTTCATCAGGCGCGCATTCAGCGTGTCTTGCAGGTAACCTTTCAAAATACCGTTTTCGATCAGTACCGTTCTTTGGGTCGGATTGCCCTCGTCGTCCATATTGAGCGACCCCCGCCGATGAGCGATGGAACCGTCGTCGACCACGGTAATGCCCTCGGCCGCCACCTTTTCTCCCAAGCGTCCGGAAAAGGCACTCGAACCTTTCCGGTTGAAGTCGCCTTCCAGACCGTGCCCGATCGCTTCATGCAATAAAACACCCGGCCAGCCGGCTCCCAAAACGACGGTCATCGGGCCGGCCGGTGCTGGACGTGCTGACAAATTGACCAGTGCCGAACGCGTCGCTTCCTCGACATACCGCTTGACGACATCATCCGTAAAAAAGGCATATCCGTAACGACCACCACCCCCGCTCGTTCCCACTTCGCGCCGTCCGTTTTCTTCAGCGATCACGGTGACGGAAAGCCGCACCAGTGGCCGCACATCAGCGCCCATGACACCGTCGCTTCGGACGACGAGCACGACATCGAATTCACCAGCTAAACTCGCCATCACCTGTACGATACGCGGATCAACCGCTTTTGCCAGCTTTTCGACTTTTTCCAGGAGCGCCACTTTTTCTGCCGCGCCCAAACTCTGGAG
>DBGFLV010000260.1:0-5484 GCA_048528425.1 Oxalobacter sp.
CCAGACTGGGCAAATATCTGATAGTACAAAACGAAATTTATTTGTCCTTATGTCGAACTACAAAATGCGTATGAATGAACCGCAACCATTCCCAAAAGAGGTTCCGACTCTCCATAAAAAAATAGTTCATGCGGCGATCACTGATGCAGGGATGGATATGCAGATTGGTGCAGAAGCGATAAATTTTCCTGAAGATATTTTTAGGCAACTATACGGCGCTTTTTTGGAGAAGGATTCTGCGATGCCTTCTCAGCATCTTCGGCTCGTTTAGCCGCCCAACGCCTATTTGCAGCCTTCTTCGCGATTTCTGACCGTTGCTCAGGGGTTAGTTTGCTCGCCCTGGCCTTGCCGCCTTTTAGTCCTCCGCGCCGTCCTGATTCTTGGGCGGCGCTCTCCGCCTCAGGAGCAACATCACCAGTTGCCTGCTGGACAACAGTAAAAGCGATTTGATTGACGTCTTTGCGTCCTTTTTTGGGCGACTTGTTCATACGGCAAAATTAACACAAATGCCGGATGCCTGTATACCAACCTGTAACAAAACAAGATTCAAACTAGACCATTATCTTACTGTGCTCTGTTGTAATCGACGCAGTTACCTAAAAATTTCAGGGTTTTGAAAATCGTGTCACAGTTTGCGCGGTCTTTCTCGACGAGCACGCAGTCGATGTCGTTTTCGCTTGCAGCGATGCCGGTCGTACCGATCCCAGCGAATGGATCAACGACGCTTTTGACGTCGAAACTACCGAGCAAGTCGGTAAAGGCGGTAACATTTTTTGTCTGCCCGTGCTCTTGCAGATTTTGCCGGGGTGCATGGAAAATCGTCGGCCAGAATCCGTTATTCTGAAACACGTCAGAGCGCTGGCGCCGTTTCCGGCTGAAGAGCGATTTCCGGCATTTCGTCAGGTAAACACCCGTTGCATGCACGTAATTCGGCTGTCGGAGATTACGCGACATCTTTGGCACGACGCCGTCGATGACGAAATCAAACGATAATTTCCAGTCCGTGATTTTCAAAAAGTCGATCAGCTGATGCATCGTCGTAATCAGTAACAGATGATCAGCATCGTAGTTACTCAAAATGCTGCTCAACTCGTCTGCCCGCATGTCAAACGGCGGATCGGTCATGATCATATCGGCTCTGGCCCTGTGTCGTGCCGCATCGTCGTTTATGAGAGTGATTTTTGCCATTTTCTATACACTTTCATGACTTTTTCGGCGCGCCGGCTTTTCAAGTCGGCGGCGGTAAAGTGATTGACCCAGAATCCCGTGTCTTTTACCGTTTCGGTTGTTAAAAAGTCATTGATTTCGCTGACACTGATAGCGTTTTCTTGCAAGACTTCGACAAACCATTTTTTGAGTTTCAAGATTGTCTGCGAGACAATGTCGTTCCCGGTGTGTTCTTTTCCCCAGATGATTTCGGTTTCGTATCGCTTGCGCGTCTGTGCTTCAGCGTATTCGCGCTTTGCTCTTTCGATAAGTGCAGTATCGAGTCGATGCAAGTGGACGTAGTAAAAAGTATCCGGGCTCTTGACAAACGCTGGGTTGATTTTTTCACAGTTCGGGCAATACCGTTCTTTGAGCGGAAAATAAACGCCGCAGTTGGTACAAGCCACATGCCGAACGACTCGGGTTTGCCGTGGCGGATTGAGTAAGTCCCACTCGATCGGTGCGTCTGGCATATCGTGCTTAGCCACGTTATTGACGTGATCTATGATGATGGCTTCTTGCTTGCCCGGCGCGGGCCGGAGCGCCCGCCCGACCCACTGCCGATATGCAATTAACGACCCGGTACGACGGGCAAGAATCATCACTTCGATGTCCGGCAGATCAAAACCCTCGCTGACCATATCGACATTGCACAACACTTTGACTTGACCGGAGCGGAGCGCGTCCAGCGCTCGGGAGATGTCAGTATACGATTGCCGGGAACTGATGTGCGTTGCCGGAATGCCGGCAGCGCGAAATTCGGCTGCAAACTCCTGGGCGTTGGTGATCGACGGACACATCATCACCGCTTTTTTGCCATTCGCCAGTTTTTTGTACCATTTGACCGGATCACCCCACAGTGTTGCAGCCAACCCTTCGGCTTCTCGTCTAAGATTGAATTTGATGCGTGTGCCGCGGGGCGGGGCATAGACGGTAAACTTGCTCAAGTAACCGAGCTCAATCAGCCGATGCACGCTGTCGTTTTTCAGTTTTTCCGCTTGTATTAAATTATCAAAGACGCCGCCATTGTCAATGTGCAACGATTCGTTGTCCATCCGCGCCGGCGTTGCCGTGAAACCGACGATACGCGAATTCGGAAAGAGCGTTTTGAGCTTACCCCACTTGTTGTCCGGGACGACGTGATGTGCTTCATCGATGATGATCAGCCACTTTTCGTCTGTTGCTATGTCCAGCAGACCGCGTTTTTGCCGGGCAATTAAACTGTCGATGCTGGCGACCAGACGTGTCCGGTGCCCACGCACGATGTAATCGCGTCCATGCTGCTGATGCGCCGCGCTGCACCGGCGCCGCGTGTATTCGGTGCTGACCGTGTCATGCTCAAGGCCAAACGCAGCCAGTTTTTCGCTGATCTGCACGATCAGAACGTTGCGATGAGCGACTAACAGCACGTTGCCGGTTTGTGCCAGGGCCGCTTCGATCGGCGTTTTCCCCGCCCCGGTATCCAGCTGAACCAGGTCATTGCGCGTCGAAGACGTGACCTGGTCGAAAATATCTTGCTGATAATCGCGGAGTTTCATCGCGCCCACCGACTGAAATTTCTTCTTTTTTTTCCGTTGATGCGTTCACATTCACAGCGAAACTGCTCGACGTAGTCGTCATAAACTTTCCAGAGCCTTTTATTTTCAGCCAATTCGTCATCCGTCAAGTTGCTCTCTGCTACTTTATAAATACCGACGTATCGTTCAGTGATGACCTGTTTTTCGTTTAACTGCCGTGTGTGTGCGTTGGCCTGGTCTTTCAGCTCTTTTTCTTTTTTCAGGTAACTAATGATGCGGCCCGCCGACATCCCTCGCGCTTCGATCCAAAATTTTGCATTGCTCGCGGGATAATACTCAAGCACGATAGGCAACTGATCTTCACGCATTTCGGCGATCTTTTCTACCCTGATTTTTTCTGCCCACTCTTTTTGTTTTGTGGTGCCTTTGAGCGCTTTTCCACCGAACATTTTCGCGGTATTGCGCGCAGTCTTGGCTTTTTCAGAAAGCGTTTTACGCTTGCGCTCCTCTTCGGCCGCTGCCGCTTCCAGCCAGTACTTAAAGGTGAAACCGGTTTCGGCATCGTACCATTCGCCGCCCTCATACATGGGTATATCGGCTTCCTCGTACCAGGCCTCAAATTCAGGGCCCGCTGGAATGGTGTCTTTATCAACCCAGCAACTGATGCTCATCTTTAGCTCCTTAACAGTGATCGTTATAATTATAGTACACGTATCACGTGCATTAGTAAAGATGTTTTTGTCCGGTTTTGATTAAAAACAACTCGAAAAGGCCAGGTGGCATGTTGTTGACACCGTATTCCCAGTCTTGCCATGTACGACGCGATGAGTACAACACCACTTTGGCCGCTTGCTCTTGCGTCAGTCCTGCGTTTTTGCGTGCTTTTTTGATTTCTTCGGGGGAAGGGGAGATAAATGCGGACATGTCTTCGGCTTTCGAAAATTGCATGATAACGCTAAAAAGTCTGCACATAAAACACACCTTTCAAACTCTTTTCGCCATTGTTTTGTCAGTATAGTGTTTATGCGGGTCACAGAGCGCTTATTTTTTCATCGTGGCGAAAAGAAAAGTGGAATAAGTTGTTGATTTTTAATGATTTTGTATCGGCCTGCAAAGCCGTGGACGTCGGTTCGATTCCGTCCCCTGCCTCCAATAAAATCAATCACTTAGCCTGATTTCTTTTTTTTCTTTTCGGTTTTGGCGAAAAGTCTTTTCGTCATGCCCGGCTTAAATTGTCTGTCTTTTCAATCTCTGACTTGGATTCGATCGTGCGGAGATTGGCACGCCCGAACAAATTGGTAACGCTGACAACGCCGATGGTTGACCGGCTTGGTGTTGCCCGGTATTTCACAAGACGGGCCGGCCGCCGCCTTCAACCAAACCACAGATGGGCTTCCAGCCTGCGTCAACGACTTCGTTTTCTCTCTTTTCTTTCGTTTGCAGGGAAAACGTTGTTGACCCAGACAGGATAAGCCAATGGGTTACGACCCGTCAACGCTGAACAGGAGCATCGGCAAGCCAGTCCGATAACGGAAGAACGGGACAGCGTGCGCTGTCCCGCTTCGGAATTGTCGGGAAATTTTATCCGTTTACCGGTTTGCTAACAATTTTTATCTGATCAGTCCGTCAGATACATCGGAGGGGTGGTTTGTTTTCCGACAGGTCGAAGACTTTTTTCAGGCACCCTGACCACAGGCATAAAAATTGCATTCCAATACCTGACGCGACGATGTGGCGCTTATCGTCAAGGTATCCAGTTTGAAGGTAGTGGTGTCATTCGCTGCACTGCTGGTAATAGCTCGTGTGTCGAGATTGGCGTAAGGCCGCTGGTTGACGACGACCGTATAGTTTGCTGATGCAAACGGAACCACTAGTGTAGCGATACCCGACGTGTTTGATGTTACGATTCCGCCTTGTTCCAACCAGCCGTCTGACCATTGGCGCCACCAGTTTTTGCCATCGTCATAGGCGTCGGTAATGTAGCGTACCGGTTTGTCGTTGATGACTTTGTCCAGTTTACCGGATACTTCCTGCGCCAGTTGGGTTACGTCGATCAGGCCGGGGTTGGCGAGAGCGTCAAAGGCTTTGATACAGGGTAAAAGTGTCAAGGCAGCGGGCTGGACGGTATTAGACGCGCCGTAGATGGGATTGGAATGGGATGCTGACATATACATGGTCGTAGCGCAGCCAAGAGAGTAATTTCCCACATGAGTAGGGTGTGTACCTTTTTCCGAAGTATGGAAACAACCGTTTCCTGCGTTGAAAAATACCCGATCAGCCATGTTAAAGTCACCATTTATATTGGGTAGTCCTGCCTCCTTTACTGTCCCGGGCACACTGTTGCCTTCCACAAACCGCCCCATCAAATCCGGCAGATTGAACGTTGTCTCTCCGTCTCCTTCGCCAAACGTCGTCCCGATCGCAGAAAACAAATCCGGATACGTCTTCCGTCCGACCGCCGAGCCGTCCGCTTTCAGGTATCCTGCCGGAGGCGTAGCGACGGCAAAGTGTTCCACCGTTCCCACCGGCACCCCACTGGGCAGCGCCACGCCTTTGGCCGGATTTTGCAAGACCCATTTGTCCAGCTTCTCATCGTATTGCAACTCCAGCCAATGCCCCGCCCCGGCAATGTCGCCGGCCAGAAGCGGTACGTTGTTGCCCTTGACGATCACCCTCGCTCCGGTTCCGTTCGCCTCGAAAGTCGGGGCGACCGTCTCGTTTCGCTCACCGGCCCGCACGTGCACCAGCAAACCGTTTTCCA
>DBGFLV010000261.1:0-7259 GCA_048528425.1 Oxalobacter sp.
GTGCCCAGGCGTTGCGGGCCTTGTCGGCCCAGGTGTGGGTGACCGAGGTCGATCCGATCTGTGCATTGCAGGCCGCGATGGAAGGTTACCGGGTGGTCACCATGGACTACGCCGCCGAATTCGCTGACATTTTTGTGACCTGTACCGGTAATTATCATGTGATTACACACGATCACATGATCCGGATGAAGGATCAGGCCATCGTGTGCAACATTGGTCATTTTGACAATGAGATTGATGTCGCTTCGCTGAAACAGTATAAGTGGGAAAACATCAAACCTCAGGTCGATCACATCATTTTCCCGCATGGCAGAAGAATCATTTTGCTGGCTGAAGGGCGATTGGTCAATCTGGGCTGCGGTACCGGTCATCCTTCTTACGTGATGAGTTCTTCTTTCGCCAACCAAACACTGGCTCAGATCGAACTGTTCACCCGTACCGATGCCTATCCGGTCGGTGTATATACGCTCCCCAAGCATTTGGATGAAAGAGTAGCTCGTTTACAGTTGAAAAAGCTGAATGCCCAGTTAACCGAGTTGACTGACGAACAGGCCGCTTACATCGGCGTCGAAAAGGAAGGCCCTTACAAGCCTGATCATTACCGTTATTGACGTAAATCAGTGAACGACGCAGGTTCGTCCTGCGTCACTTCAGCCAAACGGATTTTGGATATGATGCTGGAACATCCTCGAAACAGCGTTTTGTGTTCGAGCCTTTGATTTCGGTTATTGTGGAGGTGAATCATGCGTATTCTGATTGTCTGGCTGATTAATACGGTCGCTTTGCTCGTGTTGCCCTATCTGATGACGTCTATCCGGATTTCCGGATTCTGGACGGCTTTGATCGCAGCGTTGGTGTTGGGATTGATCAATGCACTGATAAGACCGGTTCTCGTTCTGTTGACATTGCCCGTCACACTGGTCACGCTGGGATTGTTCATTTTCGTGATCAATGGTTTGCTGTTCTGGCTGGTTTCCAAAATGGTAGACGGTTTTTATGTCAGTGGTTTTTGGGCAGCGATAGGTGGAGCGTTACTCTACAGTATTATCTCGTGGGCTTTGTCCACCTTGTTACTCAGAAATTAAATGCCATCACAAAAAAGTTTCAGTATTGAAGTTTTTCCACCCAGGACACCGGAGGCGGTTGGCGAGTTGCGCAAAACCCGAGCGCAACTGGGAGAGCTGTCGCCTCGATATTTTTCAATCACTTTCGGTGCAGGCGGATCAACTCAGCAAGGAACGCAGGCTATTGCGCTGGAAATTCAAAATGAGGGCCATGAAGCGGCCCCCCACATTACCTGTATCGGTTCTTCCCGGCAAACGGTTCGCGAGCGCTTGCAAGAGTACCGTTCTTGCGGTATCCGGCACATCGTGGCCTTGAGAGGCGATCTGCCCAGTTCGTACGGCGTCTTAGGGGAATTCCGTTTCGCCAATGAGTTGGTCGAATTTATCCGTCAGGAAACAGGAGACTGGTTCCGCATCGATGTGGCCGCCTATCCGGAAATGCATCCACAAGCCAAGTCGTTAACGGATGACGTCGATCATTTCGTCCGGAAAGTCAAAGCCGGGGCCGATACCGCGATCACGCAATATTTTTACAATCCTTCGGCCTATTTCCGCTTTGTGGAAAACATTCATAAAGCCGGTGTGTCCATTCCGGTCATAGCGGGGATTATGCCGATTACCAACTATACCCAACTGGCCCGGTTTTCCGATATGTGTGGGGCAGAAATTCCGCGCTGGATTCGTTTAAGGTTGGAAAGTTATGGAAGTGATCTGGAATCAATCCGCGCTTTCGGCCTGGACGTCGTGACCGAACTGTGTGAACAGCTACTGGACGGCGGCGCACCCGGCCTGCATTTTTACAGTCTCAACAAAGCATCGGCGATAAAAGAAATCTGGAAGCGATTGGGCCTTCACGAAGGGAAAAGTCCGATTCAGTCCGCTCAGATAAAGGAAGCCGCTTCCATCTGAGAAGAACGATACCCTGTCGACACGGGTATCGTTTTTAGCCCTTACGGGCGGCGATTGGCTTCGACTTCGGCGGGACGCAATTGGGCCGCGATCTTGTCTAAAACACCGTTGACGAATTTATGGCCGTCAATACCTCCGAAGGACTTGGTTAATTCGACTGCTTCGTTGATGACAACCCGATAGGGAATTTCGATGTGGTTGGCGAGTTCGTAGGCTCCCAGGAGCAGGATAGCGTGTTCGACAGGAGAGAGTTCTTCCAGGGAGCGGTCAATATGAGGAAGGATTGCCGAGCGCAGTTTTTCTGCCTGATGAATCGTGCCCGAGACCAGTGTCACAAAGTGCTCTGTATCGGCCTTGTCGAATCCGTGTGCCTGTCGAATGTGTTCGACGATGACGGGAGCGTCATCCCGGTTCAACAACCACTCATACAGTCCTTGCAATGCAAATTCCCGTGAGCGACGCCGGGGAGAACGATTTTTAGATGGGTTGGCATGTACCGACTTGGTTTTCATAAGATTTCACGAAACAATTATTCCACTAAGAAGCGTTACGGCTTATCCATGGGGACAGCCAGTTCGTCTATTGCCAGCACCAGATTGGCCATTTCGATAGCAACCCGTGCTGCCTCGGTTCCTTTTTCAATCATCCGGGCTTCAGCCTGTTCATCGGTATAAGTCGTCAGTACGGCATTGGCAACAGGAATGTCAAAGTCCAGTGCGACGCGGGAAATACCGGCTGCGGATTCGTTGGAAACCAATTCGAAATGATAGGTTTCTCCCTTGATGACGGCACCGACGGCAATGAGTGCATCAAACTGTTGCGACTCCGCCATTTTCTGGAGCGCAACGGGAATTTCCAATGCGCCGGGAACAGTGGCCAGGAGCATGTCTTCTTTGGCTACGCCAAGCCTTTTCAGCTCTTCCACACAGGCATTCAAAAGACCTCGGCAGATTTCTTCGTTGAAACGGGATTGGACAATACCGATTTTAAGATCCTGCCCCTGTAAATCGACCTCGAAAGTGTTGACGCTCATAACGGTTCTCCCTGCTGTAAATGAATTAGACGTCCTTTTTTTCCAGATAACCGACGACATCCAGGTTGAATCCGGTCATGGAAGGCATTTTTTTCGGATTGGCCAACAGTTTCATTTTACCGACTCCGAGATCGCGCAGTATTTGTGCGCCTATTCCGTAATTCCTCAACGTTTGACTGCTTACGGGTATCGCTTCGGCCTCTTTCTTTTTTCCCAGTGTGTTAAATCGGGCCAAAAACGCTTCGGGTTGTTCACCGCAGTTCAACAGGACTAGTATACCCCGTTCGGCTGTATGAATTTTCTGCATCGCTTCCGACAGACTCCAGGAATGAGACGTCGTATCCGTGTCCAGAAAGTCGACGAGCGAAACGGGCTGGTGAACCCGAACCAGCGTTTCCTGCCGGGGCGAAATGGTGCCTTTGACCAGAGCCAGATGGATGGATTGACTGGGTTTGTCACGATAGGCAATACCTTGGAACGGGCCGAAAGCCGTGTTGATCTCGTTAGACGTCAGTCGTTCTACAATACTTTCATGCTCGTTGCGATAACGGATCAGATCGGCAATAGTACCGACTTTGATGCGATGCTTTTCAGCGAACGCGAGCAATTGGGGCAAACGCGCCATCGAACCGTCTTCATTCATGATTTCGCAAATGACGGAGGCGGGAGTCAAGCCGGCCAGGGCAGTCAGGTCGCAACCCGCCTCGGTATGACCCGCTCTTCTCAAAACACCGCCCGGTTTGGCGGTAATGGGGAAGACATGGCCGGGCTGGACAATGTCTTCCGGCCCGGCATTTTTTGCAACAGCAACCTGAATGGTTCGGGCGCGGTCAAAAGCCGAAATACCCGTTGTCACGCCTTTTGCCGCTTCGATCGACGTCGTAAAGGCCGTATGAAACGAACTCCGATTGTCCCGTGCCATCGGTGCCAGCCCAAGCCGGTCGCAATGCTCTTGAGTCAGCGTGAGACAGACGAGTCCTCGCGCATGTTTCGTCATGAAGTTGATCGTCTCGGGCGTGACGAAATCGGCCGCCATCATCAGATCGCCTTCGTTTTCACGGTCTTCGTCATCCACCAGAATGACCATGCGTCCGGCCCGCAATTCGTCAATAATGTCTTGTGTGGCAGAAATGGGCATTACTAAATTCCTTTGGAACCTGTTATTTTAAATGAATATGCCGATCACAGGCATGTTTATTGTGTGGTTCGACACGCCCGGTGGCGTGACGCACGACCGTCATGAAGTTTGCCTCTGGAAAGGACCCGCGCGCCCGGCCACCCAAGAGCGCGCGCCGTGATGAAAATTACTTGCCGATGCAAAAGCGGGAGAAAATCAGACCGAGCAAATCGTCCGATGTGAATTCGCCGGTAATACTGTTTAAGGCATCCTGGGCCAGACGTAGTTCTTCGGCCAGAAGATCCAGTGCAGGCGGAACAGAATCGGCATGTTCTGCCGCAATGGCCAGATGTTTTCTGGCGATTTCCAGTGCATTCAAGTGGCGTTCGCGTGCCAGATACGTCGATTCTCCGGTTTGTACCCAACCCGCCATTTTCAACAGTTCCGTTTTCAACAAATCAAGTCCTTCACCGGTTTGAGTCGACAGATAAACCTGGGTGGTTCCAAACAGGGTGTCGACCGATGGCTTGTGTCCGGAAATGTCGATTTTGTTCCACACTTGAATGACGGGGACATCGGCCGGAAAACCGGCCGCTATTTTTTCGTCCGAACGGGTCGGACCTATACTAGCGTCTAAAAGATGTAAAATGACGTCAGCCTTTCCGATCTCGTTCCAGGTGCGTTCAATGCCGATGCGTTCGACTTCGTCCCCGGTCTGGCCGGCCCGGATACCGGCCGTGTCGATCAAGGTCACGGGAATCCCTTCAAGCTGGATCGTTTCGGTAATTTTGTCTCGGGTGGTACCGGCGATGGATGTCACGATGGCGACGTCAGAACCGGTCAGAACATTCAGTAATGAAGACTTGCCTACATTGGTTTGCCCGGCCAGTACGACGTGAATTCCTTCTCTCAAAAGAGCTCCCTGTGCTGCTTGAGAAATAATGTCGTCTACCGACTCCAAAAGAGAAGTAATGCGTGCTTGGGTGTTTCCTTTCTGTAGAAAGTCGATGTCTTCTTCCGGAAAATCCAGAGACGATTCCACTCTCATTCTAAGGTCGACGATAGTGGAAACCAGATCGAGGACTTCGTTGGAAAACGCACCCGAAAGAGAGCGGGATGCCGAGCGTACGGCTTCTTCCGTTGTCGCGTCAATCAGGTCGGCAATGGCTTCGGCCTGTGCCAGATCAATTCTGCCGTTTAAAAAGGCACGGCGGGTAAATTCACCCGGTTCCGCCATTCGAAGTGACAATGCCTTGCCCGCTTCCAGGCAGCGTTTCAAAACCATCTGCAATACGACAGGGCCGCCATGTCCCTGCAGTTCAAGAACGTCTTCTCCCGTAAAAGAATGAGGCGCCTTGAAATACAGCGCAAGGCCTTCGTCGATCGGATCGCCGCTTGCGTCGACGAAAGGTAGAAAATGAGCATAACGAGGCTTTAACGGCAAATCGGCCGTTGTATTTTTGAAAAATTCGGTCACGAAGGCATCGAGATTTTTCCCGGAAATGCGAACGATGCCGACTCCACCGCGTCCCGGTGCAGTAGCGATAGCGACGATGGGAGAAGAATCTGTATTCATTGTAGAGTGGGTTCAAAAAACAGGTTGCAATAACGGTCGATCATTTTTTCATGCATTATCCTTGCTGTAGCGGAAAAATAAAAGTATTAGTCGGATCTGTCAGGCAGGAAGCGATGTTTTACCGTCGCACAGGTTTGAAAGTGGAGTGAAAACGTCACGGAAGCGTCTTTGGCGGTACCGACGGTAAAAAACAGTTGATCCCCCGAAAGATAAGTATAAAATTTCTCTCTGGGTCAAAAGTAAGGGCTTGTCCGTGATCGGCCTGCTGAAAGTCTGCTGTTTTCCCTACCGGGAACAGAACAGGCCGTTTTTTATTTTTTCTGGAGTGGTGAATGAATACGTCTGCCAATACAACGGTTACGCTAAATGATGCCCCGGTAACCCGTCAGACCTTTGATGAAGTCATGGTGCCTGTCTTTGCACCGGCCTCTTTTATTCCCGTCCGGGGTTCCGGCCTGGATGTGTGGGATCAGGAGGGGAAACAGTATCTTGATTTGACCGGTGGTATTGCGGTGTCGGGTCTTGGGCACACCCCACCGGAAGTGGTGGAAGCCCTTGTCGAACAAGCCCGAAACTTGTGGCACGTCAGCAATTATTTTACCAATGAGCCCGTGTTGAAACTGGCTAGGGCAATGGTCGAAGCGACTTTTGCCGAAAAAGTCTTTTTCTGTAATTCCGGAGGAGAAGCAAACGAAGCCGCTTTCAAACTGGCCCGCAAGTGGGCACACGACCGTTTCGGTGAAAAGAAAAACAGAATTGTTTCGTGCCTGCATTCTTTCCACGGACGAACCTTGTTTACGGTGTCGGTGGGTGGGCAGCCCAAGTATACGAAAGGCTTTGAACCCCTGCCGCCTCAAATTGATCACATTCCTTTTAACGACATCGACGCGGCCAGGGCGGCTATCGGCGACGATGTGTGCGCTGTCGTGGTCGAACCGGTTCAGGGAGAAGGCGGTGTGTTGCCTGCCGATCCGGGTTACCTGAAGGCGTTGCGGCAATGGTGTGACGAAAAGAACGCTCTTCTGATTTTCGACGAAATCCAGTGTGGTATGGGACGAACCGGTACCTTGTACGCTTACATGGGATACGACGTGGTACCGGATATTTTGACCTCGGCCAAGGCGCTGGGAAACGGGTTTCCCATCGCCGCCATGCTGACGACTTCGGAAATTGCCCGTTCTTTTTCCGTGGGTTCGCACGGAACGACTTACGGGGGCAATCCGCTGGCTGCCGCCGTGGCGCTGAAGGTGTTCGAAACGATCAATCAACCCTCTTTTCTGCGGCATGTTGTCAAGGCGGGTGACAAACTCAAGGCCAGTCTAGAAAGCGTTGTAGCCGATTACCCCGGGGTTTTTTCGACGGTCCGGGGCAAAGGCTTGATGCTGGGATTGGTCATGGCTGATAACTATCGGGGTCGCGCCGGTGAAATTACGGCGGCTGCAGAAAAAGAGGGCTTACTGCTTTTACTCGCCGGTTACGACGTCATCCGTTATGTCCCGGCCCTTGTCGTGTCCGACGAACAAATCGGACAGGGAGAAAAACTGTTACGTCAGGCTGTCC
>DBGFLV010000262.1:0-4249 GCA_048528425.1 Oxalobacter sp.
CGAAGCGAATTGCTCAAATTGACCCAGGTCAACAAAAGCGAATTGATCTAGATCAATGATGTCGAATTGACCTAGGTCAACGGTCTTTTTGAGGTGTATGCGGCATACTTGGAGTTGACGTTGAACAACGTTTATCAAAACCAACCAAAGAAAGGTATTACTCATGAGTAACGAAGACAATGTAGAGTTGACTGATGGCTTTCATGTTCTTATCGATACCCTGAAAATGAATGACATCGATACCATGTATGGTGTTGTGGGTATTCCTATTACGAATCTGGCACGTCTGTGGCAGGCTGACGGCCAACGCTTCTTTAGCTTCCGTCATGAACAAAATGCTGGTTACGCCGCTTCCATCGCCGGTTACATTGAAGGCAAACCGGGCGTATGTCTGACCGTTTCAGCACCCGGCTTCTTGAACGGTATGAATGCATTGGCTCATGCAACTACCAACTGTTTCCCGATGCTCCTGTTGAGTGGTTCCAGCGAACGTGAAATCGTCGATCTGCAACAGGGCGATTACGAAGAAATGGATCAGATGAATGTGGCTCGTCCGCATTGCAAGGCATCCTTCCGTATCAACAGCATTAAAGACATTCCGATCGGTATTGCACGTGCAGTTCGCACAGCCGTATCCGGCCGTCCGGGTGGTGTTTACGTTGATCTGCCGGCAAAACTGTTCGGTCAGACCCTGCCGGTAGAAGAAGCCAAAAAACTGCTCTTTAAACCGATTGATCCGGCTCCGCGTCAAATTCCGGCAGAAGACGCCATCGCTCGTGCCGCTGAAGTCATCAAGAGCGCAAAACGGCCTGTCATCATGTTGGGTAAAGGCGCTGCCTACGCTCAATGCGACGACGAAATCAAGGCGTTCGTTGAAGAAACCGGTATTCCTTTCCTGCCGATGGGTATGGCCAAAGGTTTGATTCCGGATACCCATCCGCAATCTGCTGGTGCCACCCGTGCTTTCGCATTGGCACAGTGCGACGTCTGCATCTTGATCGGTGCCCGTCTGAACTGGTTGATGCAGCACGGCAAAGGCAAGACCTGGGGTAACGAATTGAAGAAATTCGTCCAGATCGATATTCAGGCAAACGAAATGGACAGCAACCAGCCGATCGCTGCTCCTGTCGTCGGTGACATCTGTTCTTCCGTCTCCCTGCTGCGTAAGGCCTTAAAAGGCATGCCGAAGCCGGACGCTGAATGGACGGGTGCCCTGAAAGCCAAAGTGGACACCAACAAGGCTAAACTGGCAGACAAGATGGCCAAACAGACGCCGATGATGAATTATTCCAATTCGTTGGCTGTCGTTCGTGACTTTATCGCCAAACATCCTGACGTCTCTCTGGTTAACGAAGGCGCCAACGCGCTCGACAACACCCGTATGATCGTCGACATGTACGAACCGCGTAAACGTCTCGACTCCGGTACCTGGGGTGTGATGGGTATCGGTATGGGCTACTGTGTGGCGGCGGCTGCTGTTACCGGAAAACCGGTTATCGCAGTTGAAGGTGATAGCGCATTCGGCTTCTCCGGTATGGAAATCGAAACCATCTGCCGTTACAACTTGCCCGTTACCATTATCATCATGAACAACGGTGGTATCTACAAGGGTAACGAAGCTGATCCGCAAGAAGGTGTTGTTTCCTGTACCCGCCTGATCCAGGGTCGTTATGATCAGATGATGGAAGCTTTCGGTGGTAAAGGTTATCTGGTCAATACGCCGGAAGAACTGAAAGCCGCTCTGGAAGAAGCTGTCGCTTCCAAGAAACCTTGCCTGATCAATGCCATGATTGATCCGGATGCAGGTGTGGAATCCGGCCGTATCAAGAGCCTGAACATCGAAAGTAAAGTTGGCAAGAAATAATCGGTTCCAACTTTGAAAGCCGGCTTCGGCCGGTTTTCCGGATGTTCCTGAATCCCTCCGCGACGCGTTCCGGAGGGATTTTTTATGGGTAGTCGTCCATGCCATGAATGAGTACGCCAGTACACGGCTTGGGGGAGCGTTCGGCCGGTATTTCAAGAGAGGGCGTGAAACAGAAACGCTGAACGAAACAGGACGCTTTGGGAAAATGACGTAAAGAAACAACTGGCTTTTTTGGGACGATGACGGGATAATCAGGACATTTTGAATAGTGTCCGGTTTTTCGGTCAGGCTATGCTTTTAAAACGAAAGTCCATCGAAAGGGATGAGTCACGTCGGCCTCCTTCAGAGGAAAAGAAAAAAACGAGGACTCGACCAGTCCGGTATCTTCCGGTAACGTTGTCTGAACAAGGCGGTGTCCGATACCTACATTTCGGAACCGAATGGATACAGGGGGCGATGCGAATCAGAAAACCCAATGCGCTTGAACTGGAATACAGCCGGAAAATGATGGCTTGGTTACTGTTCAATCCGTCACCTGGGCTCATTGGTCAACTCGGATTAGGAGCCGGTTCACTGACCAAGTTCTGCTACGTCCAGTTTCCTGAATGCCGTACAGTTGCTGTTGAATTGAATCCTGACGTCATCTCTGTTTGTCATTCCATGTTTGCGCTTCCTGCCCCGGATGAGCGGCTTCAGATCGTGGAAATGGATGCGCTGGATTTCGTCCGTGATGAAAATCACTTCCATACCTTCGATGTCTTGCACGTCGACTTGTATGATGCGACCGCAAAAGGTCCGGTTTTGGACACACCCGAATTTTATGCCGCCTGCAAACAGTGTCTGGTGTCGGACGGCATATTGACCGTCAATCTCTTTGGAGACCATCCCGGTTTTGAAAAAAATCTTGAGGCCATGCGTGCGTCTTTTGAGGAAGTGGTCAGTCTCTCGCCCACCCGGGAAGGCAACGTTGTTGCCCTGGCGTTTAGGAAAAGTCCGTCAATCACGTGGGTAGAAATGGAAAAGCGGGCTCAAGAAGTCCGGGAAAAGACCGGTTTGCCGGCAAAGAAATGGATTAAAGACTTCAGGAATGTTTTAGAAAAACACGATCAGCCCGTCAGGAACTGAACACTTTTTAAGAGTCGAGTTATGCCAGACAAATTAAACGATTACGATCCCACCGATATTGAGTTGAAACAGCTTTTCGAGCGCAACAAGGAATGGGCCGAACAGATGGTGCAGGATGATCCCGATTATTTTTCGAGACTGGTAACGCAACAGTTGCCGAAGTATTTTTGGATCGGTTGTTCGGACAGTCGTGTTCCTTCAACGCAGATTACGAATTTATTGCCGGGGGACATTTTCGTTCACCGCAATGTCGCCAATGTCGTGTCTTATACGGATTTGAGCTGTTTGTCAGTCATGCAGTTCGCTGTCGATGTCGTTCGCGTACGTCACATCATGGTCACCGGACACTACGATTGTTCGGGTGTGCACGTGGCTATGATGCAGCAGAGAGTGGGGTTGGCCGATAACTGGTTGAGGCATGTCCAGGACGTTCACCACAAACATGAAAAATATCTGGGAGACAGCTTACCTCCCCGGGTAAAGTACGATCGCCTCTGTGAGCTGAACGTGATCGAATCGGTCGCAAATGTCTGCCAGACTACTATTGTGCAGGATGCATGGAATCGTGGCCAACCGCTGACGGTACATGGATGGGTTTATGGCGTCCATGACGGGCTAATTCGTGATCTGGGCATGACAATCAGTTCGATGGAAGAGTTAGCAGTCAAAAAAGCACACAGTCTTGCCCGCTATGAAACCGATCCGGAAAAATCCCTGAAATAAGCCTTTTTGTCGGGACGTCGGGCCGAAAGTGATCCTGCCAGCAGCACACACAAGAGCAGTTTTTACGTGTTTCAGCCGGAAAAGGGGAACAAACTCTTGGGGAAACACATCGGATTGGCCGGTATAGCAAGGTTGGAAAAAGGCAGTACCAGAGGGATGTGCGAAAAAACAGGCCAGCGTTGCCCGGCCGTTTTAAAGAAGTTTCTCTCGAAAGCCTCTTCCTGAAATACGGCTATTTCAGATTCATCCGAAAGGGGGCGGATTTCGTGCAGAGCAGAAAATCGGTCGCGCGTAACAGTACCAGGGTCAGTGTCGATTGGCCAATCCGTTCCGGTTCTTGCCGAATCTGAAGCGATGCCGGTGCGCCCGCTTGTCAACCCACGGTAAAGTGATCCGGAATCGACATCCTCATTCGAACAGTCACAACGGTTTTCCAAACAATGTCGATTCTGACGCCACAATTGCCCGGCTCCTTGGGGAGGTCGCACACGCTTTCTTTCAATGGACGACGCGTGTCGAAGGGGGTGTCATTTACCG
>DBGFLV010000263.1:0-2543 GCA_048528425.1 Oxalobacter sp.
TCGCTGCCCTGGTCGGTTACTTGTGGCGGCGTTCCTTTTTCATGAAAAAATCTCTGCCGGTTTGGTTGCCGTCTCAAAAGGCCGCCGCGCTTGCTGGGTTAGGCATGGCGTTTGTCTACGTGTCGCTTGCCGGATTCGGTATTCCGGCGAGAAGAACGCTGTGTATGATCGTCGTAGTCGTTTTGGCATTATGGTTTAACCGGACAACGCGTTTTTCGCGGGTTCTTTCCACTGCTGCCGCCGTGGTACTGCTTTTTGATCCGGTGGCTGTCTTGAAACCCGGCTTCTGGCTTTCCTTCGGAGCCGTCGGCTTTATTGTCTTTGCCACAGCCGGGAGAGTGGAAGGAGTGCCCCGGCAAGAAAGCCGATTCAAACGGCTTGGAAAGACGTTACGCTCGGCAGCCCGCACCCAGTGGGCTGTGACACTGGGCCTGGTTCCACTGACCATGCTCTTTTTCGGCCGTATTTCTTTGATCGGTCCGATTGCCAATGCTGTGGCCATTCCGGTGGTCAGTTTGTTCACCACACCGCTGGCGCTGATCGGAAGTGTCTTGCCCGAACCGCTGATCAGTCCCGTCTTGACCGTCGTTCATTTTTCCATTGTGGCACTGGCGGTTTTTCTGAAATGGCTCAGTGCATTTCCTTTTGCCGTCTGGTCGGCACCGGTACCGTCTTTTTATCTGATTGTTTTCGCCGTGACCGGTACACTCTGGATGTTGTTACCCCAGGGCTGGCCGTTGCGTTACCTGGGTATTTTGTGCTGGCTACCGCTTTTTCTGTCTTCTCCGATCCATCCGGAATACGGTGAAGCACACGTTACGGTATTCGATGTCGGGCAAGGAAGCGCCGTTCTGGTGGAAACGGAAAAGCACCGGCTTTTGTTCGACACGGGGCCTTGGCATTCTGTCGAGTCGGACGCCGCCGACCGGGTGGTTTTGCCTTATCTGAGAGCACGCGGCATCGACAGACTGGACATGGTGGTCGTATCGCATGGCGACAGTGATCATTCCGGCGGATTGCTTACCCTGTCCCGTAAAATCCCTGTCAATGACGTCATCTCGTCCATGCCGCCCGAGTCGCTCCTGGTCAGGGTGCTTCCGAAACACCGGCCGTGTCTTTCAGGTCAGCATTGGGAATGGGAAAACGTCCGTTTTGACATGCTCTCTCCCGGTAGCGACGATTATTTGGACACACACAACAAAACCAATAATTTAAGTTGTGTTCTTAAAGTCAGCACGTCGAAATTTTCCGTTTTGTTGACAGGTGACGTGGAAGAAAGGGAAGAAAGCGCATTGATCAAACGGTACGGGAAGCGGTTGAAAACAGATATCCTGATCGTACCGCATCACGGGAGCAAGACGTCGTCTTCCTGGCCGTTTCTTTTCACCGTCAAGCCTCGTACCGCCGTTTTTCAGGTCGGTTATCTTAATCCCTACCGGCACCCGGCGGCAAACGTAATTGACCGTTACCATTTGATGAACATACAGACTTACCGTACCGACCGGGATGGCGCCGTCGTCTTCAAAATAGGAGAGGACCTGACGGAAACGACCATCCGGAAAACCGGGAAGCGATACTGGCACGATCTGTAACATACCGCCTTCCTTCGTTTTGGGGGAGCTGCACTATACGGTCTTTTCCGTCAGAATGCCTGGCTGCCTGGCTGTTTCGTTCCTGTTTGGCTTGTGCGGGCAATCGGGTGCGGTAAATTCTTGTCTACGCCAGGGCGCTCCGTACTGACCCGTGCCGGTTCGGCCCTGTTCCACGGTCACCGATTTCGTACATACTGATGACCGGATGGCTCTCTTCCCGTTCGAGAAGTCAGTCGATTATGCGTGTATGCGTCGTAAGGCCCGGGTGGCCGGACGCAACGGATCAGGGACATGCGTGATTAATCCACTTTGACGGAATCCGATTGTCTCTTCATAAATCGGGTTTATGCCCAGTCGGTGAGCGGTTCGATCCGTCCATGGTCGGTTTGACATCAGCTTGATGGAATCCAACTGGGACCGTCGGCATCGACTGAAACCGTAAAGGTCGATTGCCGCCGCTTCGTCCATGTCGGCCATTGTTTCCCGGCCTTCGGTTTCTGAAGGGCGTTGCTGTCACCGTTCGGCGAGGCACCTCTTTGCTCTCCGAATTGAGCGTCGGTTTCCAATAATGTATTGCAAAGTGTGTTACTTGACCGGTTTCCTACGCGTGACTTTCCGTTACCGCCGGTTCCACTCGGGGGGTACGGAGAATACCAGGGGCACCCGGACACCGTTACGTCGTTGGATACGTGACAGCCTGGCGGAGGGGCGTGTCAATGCCTGATTTGCCCGTCACCTGTGCCCATTTCTTTTTCTGTCCGGAAAGCCGGTTGACCTTCCGGCTCACAGCTTTCCGAGCGTTTGGCCTGCCGACGTAGACAAACCAATGCGACGGGTGGGCCCGGTTAACAACGGAAACCGGATGCTGCTTTTCATTATCAGATTCTGTAGAAAGAGCCGGCGCCCGTAACAGGCTGATTTGTCGACCGTCCTGATCATGTCGGCAGGGGC
>DBGFLV010000264.1:0-3444 GCA_048528425.1 Oxalobacter sp.
TGCGGTCTACTGAAGGGATAACGATTTGCCCGATATCCCTTTTTGCCGCCTCACCGGCAATCGCCGTTTCACGTCCGGCAAATTCGGCAGCGTCGAGATGGCAATGGGTGTCTATCCACATAACCGGCAGTTGTTAAAACCATTATTTCAGTTAATGTACACTAGGCGGAAATTTTTTGCAGCCCTTTTTCGGCCATGCGGTAAATGCGGTCACAACGTTCAGCCAGTTCCATGTCGTGTGTCACGATGACGAAAGCGGTTTTCATGGTCATGGAAAGGTCTAGCATCAGATCGAAGATCTGTTGCGCTGTCGCCCGGTCCAGATTACCGGTCGGTTCATCTGCCAGAACGCACGCTGGATGGGCCACCAATGCACGTGCCAGCGCCACGCGCTGCCTTTCGCCTCCGGAAAGTTCACCGGGAACGTGCATGATCCGGTTTTCCAGATTGACACGTTTCAACATCGCTCGGGCGACTTCATGCGCCGCCGACCGTTTTTCGCGACGGATCATCAGCGGCATGGCGACGTTGTCCAGGGCGGAAAATTCAGGCAACAAATGATGGAACTGGTAAACAAAACCCAGTACGCGGTTACGTAGTTCACCCCGTGCCGCTTCACTCAGGGCAGACAAGTCTTTTCCGCCAACCGTGACCTTTCCCGAAGAAGGCGTATCCAGCCCTCCGAGCAAGTGCAACAGCGTCGATTTACCCGAACCGGAGGCACCGACAATGGCGATGCGCTCGCCTTCCCTTACGGCGAAATCGACACCGTTTAACACGTCGACTGCATAACTGCCCTGCCGGAAAGTTTTTCCGAGTCCGTGGCAGGCCAGAACCGTTTCACTCATAACGCAACGCCTCCGCAGGGTTGACTTTCGAGGCGCTCCAGCTGGGATAAAGCGTCGCCAGGAAAGACAGAACAATAGACGCTCCGCCGATGACCAAAATGTCAGACAAGCGGGGATCGGACGGGAGAGAACTGATCAGATAAATGTCCTTCGGCAAAAACTGGAAACCGAAAAGTCGCTCGATGAACGGGACAATCACATCAATGTTAAAAGCGACCAGAACACCGAATCCCACACCGATCAAGGTCCCGAAAATGCCAGCCAAAGCCCCCTGTATCATAAAGATTTTCATAATCGACTTCGGAGAAGCGCCCAACGTGCGCAAAATGGCGATATCTGCCTGTTTTTCCGTCACGGTCATGACCAGAGTCGATACCAGATTAAATGCGGCCACGGCAATAATCAGCATCAAGATGATGAACATCATTTTCTTTTCGGTCTGGACGGCCGCAAACCAGTTCCGGTTCTGTTTTGACCAGTCGCGTACGATGACGTCGTTGTCGGCCAGCCTCGTCCCGAGTTCATGCGCTACTTCAGGAGCCTCCTGCATGTCCTTGATTTGAACGCGTAATCCGGTCGGTGCATCTACCCGGAACATACGCATGGCATCGTGCATGTTGACAAACGCCAGTGTGGAATCGAACTCGAAATGACCGGCTTCAAAAATGCCGGACACGGTAAACTGCTTCAAACGCGGCAAGACGCCGGCAGGCGTAACCTGGCCTTGTGGAATAATGACGGTCAGTTTGTCGCCGGGCGCAACGCGTAACACACGGGCCAATTCTCGACCGATAGCGATATTGAAAGAACCCGGTTCAAGACTACCCAGTTTGCCGACCTTGAACTGACGTGCAATGTCTGACACATTGGATTCTTCCCTGGGTTCGATACCCCGTACAATCACACCACGCATGGTGTTGTTGCGGCTGACCAGGGCCTGCCCGATCACGTAAGGCGCGGTTCCCGTTACTTCCGGATTCTCACGTACGACAGTCGCCGTCTTTTGCCAATCGGGCAACGCACCGTAGATGTCCTGGATTTCGATATGCGGCAAGACCGACAGCATCCGGTCACGCACTTCTTTCTGGAAACCGTTCATGACCGACATGACAATGATCAGGGCGGCAACGCCCAAAGCGATGCCGGTCATGGAAATCAAGGAAATAAAAGAAATGAAACGATTCCGGCCGCTGCGCTTGCCGGATCGGATGTAACGCAGGCCGACGAGCCATTCGAATGGCAGATTGGAAAAAATGTTCAACTTGATACTCCCGACAAGATGGCACAGTTTGCCACACATTCCGGCTTGTCGTCACATGCAAATCGCTATTTCCTTTGCTTTTGCACAGACAGTTTCATCGAAACGGCAGCAAAACAGTCAGTTGGACAGTGACAGGGAGAAAGCTTCGAAGCACGGTCGACATCGCATATCGGGCAAAACCGTTCGAACCGGACAACGATCTGGATGTAACAAAGTCTTCAAAGGCCGCCACAACACTCACCCGGAAAGCGCTGCCATTCGGATGAACCGGTACTTTGCTGCCCTGGCTGCCGTCCTGCGCCGAAGAGATCGCAGAGAAAAATTTCGCGCCGAGCCAAAATAATGCGAGAATATATTATTTTTGACATGGATATGCCCTTTACCGGCCTTTATTCCCTGTGTTTTGTTTGACGTCATGACCCGAATCGCCATCCGCCCTTTTTCCGATCACCATTTCCAAAAACTAAGCGAGGCGGGATTGCATCCTGTTCTGGCGCGGATCTTCGCGGCGCGGGGTATCACGGATGCAGAGGAACTCTCGACAGGACTCACGCGCATGATTCGGCCCGATAAACTGCATCATGCCGAAGAAGCGGCCGCTTTTTTGGCCGACGCCATTACTGCCGGGAAAAAAATGACCGTGGTAGCCGATTACGACTGCGACGGGGCAACAGCCTGTGCCGTGGCGATACGGGGTCTTCGGGAACTGGGTGCCGTAGTCGACTACCTGGTCCCCAATCGGTTTGACAACGGTTACGGTTTAACCAGTGCGATTGTTGAAGAAGCAAAAAAACACCACGGAACGGATGTCCTGGTCACGGTCGACAACGGCATCGCCAGCCTGGAAGGAATAGCGCGTGCGGTTTCGCTCGGTATGGAAGTGCTGGTGACCGATCACCACTTGCCGGGAGACCGGTTGCCGGTGGACTGTATCGTCGTCAATCCGAATCAGCCCGATTGCGGTTTTCCGAGCAAACACCTGGCCGGTGTCGGCGTCATGTTTTACGTTCTGCTGGCCTTGCGGGCAGAAATGCGGCGCCGGCAAATTTTCGATGAGAAAACACAACCCCGTCTGGACAACCTGCTTGATTTGGTAGCGCTTGGAACGTTTGCCGACGTGGTCAGGTTAGACACCAATAACCGGATCCTCGTCTCACAAGGTCTGCACCGGATCCGCTCGGGCCATTTGAAAGCCGGTATGATGGCTCTCTTTCAGGTAGCCGGGCGTGATCATCGTAAAGCCACGCCTTTCGATCTGGGCTTTACTCTCGGCCCGCGCTTAAACGCCGCCGGCCGTTTGTCAGACATGGCATTAGGCATCGAGTGCCTGCTGAC
>DBGFLV010000265.1:0-3945 GCA_048528425.1 Oxalobacter sp.
GCTTGCCGGCCGGTACATCACCGGCAAGGGACTGAAAATCGGTTACTTCGCCCAGCACCAGCTCGACAGGTTACGTCAGGACGAATCACCGCTTTGGCATCTCACGAAAATCGCCCCGGATACCCGCGAACAGGAATTGCGCAACTTTCTGGGCCGCTTTCATTTTCAGGGTGACACCGTTAACAGCCCCGTCGCCCCGCTTTCCGGAGGCGAAAAGGCCAGACTGGCCCTTGCCCTGATCGTCTGGCAACGGCCCAATCTGTTGCTCTTGGACGAACCGACCAATCATCTAGACCTGGCCATGCGCGAAGCCCTGACCGAAGCCCTCGCCCAGTACGAAGGCACACTTTTGCTCGTTTCCCACGACCGGCATTTGCTCAGAGCCACGACTGACCGTTTTTATATCGTCTCCGAGGGAAGTCTGCGCGAATTCGAGGGTGATCTGGACGATTACCGCCACTGGTTGTTCACTACCCGCCTTGTGAAAACCGACCCCGTATACGCCGCGAAACCGTCAGAAAAAGCAGTGAAACCGCTTCCTGACCGCAAGGAACAAAAACGGCTGGAAGCCGAAGCACGCCAACGTGTAGCCGCCCGTAAAAAACCCCTGGAAAAACGCATTGCCTGGCTGGAAGCGGAAATCGGCAAACTGAACGACAAAAAAACCGCACTCGACAGCCGTTTATCCGATTCCACCCTTTACGACGCTACCCGTAAAGACGAGCTCAAAAAGTTGCTGGCCGATCAGGCCGATTGTGTCAAACAACTTGGCCTTTACGAAGAGGAATGGCTGGAAAAACAGGATGAACTGGAAAAAGTGCTCGCTTCGTGACCCGTCTTCAAAACGTTTCTGGTCTTCAACTTTCCCCGCTAAAGCGCCTGTTTGCGACTTTTTCCGGACACGACCCGGCTCCCGCTTCAGCAAAGGCGACAGCCATCGACGGCATTTTCCCGGTGGAAAGACTGTCTCCTGCGGATTTCCCCAAGCGTTTTACGCCGCCCCAAAAGAAACCGGATCCGGTTGACAAGGCCCGTTGTCGTCCCGGTTTCGGCCAAATCCGGACTCTGCCGTCCATCCGGGCGGCGAATGTCACCGGTTTCGCTCTCCCGGATTCATCAAAGGCGACAAAAACGGGTACCCTTTCCGCTTCCGGCTGCACTCGTCCAGTGCACCACGCCTTTTTTGTGCCGCCCGTGCATCGAACCGGAGCACGTCGCTTTTCAGGACGAGCCACCTCTTTCCGATTTCGGCAA
Organism: Oxalobacter sp.; assembly: GCA_048528425.1. Lineage (GTDB taxonomy): Bacteria > Pseudomonadota > Gammaproteobacteria > Burkholderiales > Burkholderiaceae_D > Oxalobacter. The sequence continues at coordinate 1,255 of DBGFLV010000265.1, forward strand.
AACGCTTTGCTTACCGATTTTCGCCGGTTCCCTTTTGACGACAGCCACCGCCCCGCTGACGTCACGGACAATAATATACTGTTCCTTACCGTCCGGCCCCGTCAAAAGATAAAGACTTCCCTGATGATAGGCGTTGTCATCGCCGCCGATCCGGTCGACCCGGAATCCGTACACTTCCGGAGAAGGCGTACCGGCCGATGTGACGGTCACCACACCCAGACAGCCCAAAAGCGCGACCATTGCGCTCACTTTTTTCATCCTTTCACCTCCCTCCGATTCCATTGACCGGCAAGACCGAATCCACCCCCCGGTTAGCCAGCCGATCGGCCTTTTCGTTGCCTTCGTCACCGGCGTGCCCTTTCACCCAACACCACTGGATATCGTGCCGTCCGGCCACTTCATCCAGCGCCTGCCACAAATCCGCGTTCTTTACGCCTTTTCTGTCTGCCGTTTTCCAGCCACGTTCCTTCCAGCGGTGAATCCATTCCGTGATGCCTTGCTGGACGTACCGACTGTCGGTGTGCAACCGCACGCGACAGGGTCGCTTCAACGCGGAAAGGGCTTCGATCACCGCCATCAACTCCATTCGGTTATTCGTCGTATTCGCATTCCCGCCGAACAACTCCTTTTCATACGGGCCGGCGACCATCCAGACCCCCCAACCTCCAGGGCCGGGATTGCCCCGGCAAGCGCCGTCGGTATAAATTTCGACCTCGTTCATTTTTTCACTGTTCATTCCGTCAAACTCAAACACGGAGTTTCATCTCTGGTTATAATGATTTTTTTCGCCGCAGGAGACATCATGCCAGCTTCGCCCGATCAAACCCTCCAAGTCAGCCCGATCCCCGCCTTTAACGACAATTACATCTGGATGATCGACAACCGGAAACAGGCAGCGGTGATCGATCCGGGAGACGCTGCTCCTGTTTTGTCGACCTTGCAAAAACGGTCGCTGACACTCTGCGCCATTTTACTGACACATCGCCACGAAGACCACACCGGCGGCATTGCCCGTCTGCTCGAGGAATACACGGTTCCGGTATACGGCCCCCGATTCGATCCTGTTGAAAAAGTCACCCGGCTCGTGCAGGAAGGTGACGTCGTCACCGTTCCCGAACTCGATCGTCTGGCCCTCTCTGTCATCGACGTTCCGGGTCACACCCGGGGTCACATTGCCTACTACGCCAAAAAACAAAAATGGCTTTTTTGTGGCGACATGCTCTTCGGTGCCGGTTGCGGCCGGATGTTCGAAGGCACACCGGACCAAATGCTCGCTTCCCTGAACAAACTGGCAGCCCTGCCCGACGATGTCAAGGTTTATGCGGGACACGAATACACCCTTTCCAACCTGAAATTCGCCCGGGAAATCGAACCGGACAATCCGGCCCTGGCCGAACGCATCACAAACGAACTGGCCAAAAGGAATCGCAGACAACCAACGCTACCCTCTACCATCGGTCTGGAAAAAGCGACCAACCCTTTCCTCCGGGCTGATCGGGAAGACGTCATGAAACGGCTGGAAGCATTGGGTCGTTTGAAAAACCCAAACCCCGTCGATGCTTTCGCCGCGCTGCGCGAATGGAAAAACCACTACGTCTGACACCACACGACCGACCTGTCGGCTTTTTCATCGGGCCGGACTCCCGTCCGGCTTTTTTACGCCCTTGTCAACCATTGCCTGTCCGGCTCGAGACACACCCCATCCCGGTACAGAAAGCCGTGGCAAAACCAGGGAAAACCACCAGGCCGTACCGCACTTCCAGCCAAAAACCGGCTACCGCCGTCCCCATTTCGCCTTTATCAGGTTCACCGAATCCGGCCGATCCGAAAGACGCTTTCTTTTGCGTCATTCTCTTAAACACCGGCGGTACCCGACGGATTATAAACCCATGCAAGCGGTTCCTATCGGCAACGCCATGGCGCTTCCGAAAGTCACCACCGTAAAATAGCCACAAATGACCCGAAACGAGGAAGTGTCGTGTCCACCGCCGGCCTAGTGTGACAGGAAAAACGATCTGACAGCCTCCGCCGACGTGACCCGGCTGCAACGAATACCGATTCGAATGCTTCCCGATCCGTCCGGCAACCCGACAAAAAGTACCGCTTCGACACACTTGCCTGTCCACAGAACAAAGCCTGCCGAACCTGGAACCTTGATTCGGCCAATACCCGACAGTCCTTTTCCCCTCTACCGGACATGACCGTTCACCGGCTCGCTTTTTTCTTAATGCACGGCTTTTTACGAGAAAGCACGTGTTTTAAGGCCGCAAGCTGGAAATCCGGTCGGTTAATACCGACAAAAGCCTGCCGCATCCGGTCAGCCGACAGAGTCAGAACGCATTTGCCCTGCCGTAAAACCACAGCCTTTTTCAGCGCCACGACTGTCTCTCCAGGTTTAAAAGATAAAAAACCGGACCCCACACCCTTTTCCGCAACGTCCCGTTGCCACCCGTCTTTCTCCTGAAAGGACGACACGATATAAGGTTATAATTCAGGAAACAGATCGGAGAGCAAAAGGTGAACGTCCCTTTCTCTTCTCATGACTGTACTCCACAGGAACGACATCATGGCCAACACTACAGCGAATCCGGATCGTTGCCACATCGACCTTGCATCGGTCGGTGAAGTGAAAAAAAAGCCGGACTGCCTCGAATGGTCTCGAACCCCACTGGGTTCCTTCTCCCAATGGCC
>DBGFLV010000266.1:0-7278 GCA_048528425.1 Oxalobacter sp.
CGTAGCCGATCAACAGCAAACCGGATAGGTAAATGAACTGGACACAAGATTCCCGATCCGGCAGGGCAAAATGCGCAAACAACCGGACAAGACCGATCCAAAACAGGCAAAACAGGAAATAGGCGACAGACAGGCTTTTCGGCGTCGGCTTCCAGTTGCCGAGAACCGGCAAGACACCTGTCCTCTTTAACAACGTGAAAAGAAGCAGGCAAGAAAAAAAAGCAAAAAAGAGCCGATCGGCCAGAAGAACAAGCAAATACAGGTCTTCGCCACCGCGATTTAAGCGAACGTTGGCGAAATAACTGATCAGCATCCACACCAGACCAAAAGTAAAATAACACAACGTGACCCATACCGAACTGAAACGCCGTTCGGGTGAAGGCTGAAAAAAGGACTTGAGCTGGACCATGGTAGGATGTTCTATCCGGACAGAATCAACTGATGGAATGTAGAGTTCGTCAATGACTCTTTCTTTCCGGCAAGAATTATCGCACGTATCACTATTTCCCGCTCGGAAAGTTATTTTTCGCGCAGTTTGAACTCATTTGAAAAAGCCGGTGAAATGAACGGCTTGGACAGCTTGTTTAAAACCGTTTCTTTAAAACTGTCCTTTTGACGCGACATGAATGCAGAGCCCGCTTTGGCCTGGCTTTCATCGCACACTGTCAACCGGATTTTCAGCGTCATCCGGTAGCGATTTGACCTGCAGCAACTCCTGGGCCCGTTCGGCAGGAAGCGCTTCCACTCTTTTTAGCTTGTTGGACATCTGACGGGTTCTGACTTTGGCGTCGTCAATGTTTTTCGCCGCCCGCTCGAGCACTTTCTGCGTGGCGTCCAGAACATGGCCGAATTTGGTAAATTCGGTTTTGACCGCTCCCAGAATTTCCCAGACTTCCGAAGACCGCTTTTCCAGCGCCAGTGTTCTAAAGCCCATTTGCAGACTGTTCAACAAGGCAGACAGAGTAGACGGCCCGGCGATACTGATACGGTAAGTACGCTGCAGTTCGTCCGAGAGGCCGGGACGGCGCATGACTTCGGCATAAAGCCCTTCGGTCGGCAAAAACAACAGGGCGAAATCGGTGGTGTGAGGCGGCGCGACGTATTTCTCAGCGATCGTTTTCGCCTGGAGTCGCAAGGCCCGTTCAAGTTCTTTTGCCGACTGTGCCACTCCATCGGCGTCAGCCCGTTCGGCGGCGTCCATCAACCGTTCGTACTGTTCCTTGGGAAATTTCGCATCAACCGGTAGCCAGACGGGACAGGTATCGTCATTTTTTCCGGGTAACCGGATGGCGAATTCGACGATGGCCCCCGAACCGGGTATCGTTTCCACGTTTTTGGCGTACTGGCCTGGCGTCATCGTCTGTTCAAGCAACATCTCAAGCTGGACTTCTCCCCAGGTACCACGGGTTTTTACATTGGTCAAAACGCGCTTCAAGTCGCCCACTCCCATCGCGAGTTGATGCATTTCGCCGAGACCTTGATGTACTTTTTCCAATCGTTCGGAGACGAGTTTGAACGATTCGCCCAGCCGTTGTTCCAACGTAGCGTGGAGTTTTTCGTCCACCGTCTTTCGCATTTCTTCCAGTTTTTTTGCGTTGTCCGTCTGTAAATCACGAATTTTTTCTTCCAAAACGGCACGGACCTCAGCCATGCGCCGGGCATTGGACTCGGTCAACGAAGTCAGACTTTGATGCAGCGTATCGCCGAAACGCTGCATGGCGTCAGATTGTTCCTGACGGGCGGAATGCGATTGCAGGGCCATATTGTCACGCATTTTTTCAAGCTGATCGGCATGGATGGCCGACAATCGGGCCAACTGTTCGGAAAAATTACGAATCTGGTCGTTTTGCAAGCCCGAAACATTCGCCATCTGCTGGGTCACGCTGTGCTGGAACTGGGCCAGTGTCGCCGAGATTTCCTGCCGCGTTCCCTGCGCGCTGGAAAGCACCTGTTCACGCAATTGACGCTCCGTCCATTCCCCCATCTGCCGGATTGCGGCCTGAAGTTCCCGGCGGCTCTCTTCTCCCGCGCCGTCAGGAGCGGTTTGCCGGTTTTGCCGGAAAACCCGGACGAGCAACAGCACGACACAGGCGACGAGAAGCACTATCAGGCAGTAAAAGACGGTTTCATTCATGAACGGCGTGGCATAGAAACTTCGATCAGGAAAAAAGAGGCCCCAACCGGATGCAGCCTCTCTTCTTCGGCCGGTATTGTACCGGGTTTGACCGCAAGCTATCTCATTTTTTCAAGACGCGCAACCCGTTTAGCAACACCAGAAGACTGGCCCCCATATCGGCGAAAACAGCCATCCACATCGTCGCCTGTCCAAACAGGGCCATCCCGAAGAAAACGAGTTTGATCCCCAGCGCAATGACCACGTTTTCCCAAAGGATGACATACGTCTTTTCCGACAAGTCGATCATCTGGGGAATACGCCGTAAATCGTCATTCATGATGACCACGTCCGCCGCTTCCATGGCAATGTCGGTACCGGCGTCACCCATAGCGATACCGATGTCGGCATGGGCCAGAGCAGGCGCATCGTTGATGCCGTCGCCGATCATGGCGGTTTCACCGTATTTTTCCTGTAATTCCCGGACAGCGTCCAGTTTTTCCGATGGCAACAAATTACCCTGTACGTTACGGATACCGGCTTCACGGGCGATTGTCGTGGCTGTCGTTTCATTGTCGCCCGTCAACATAACGGTCACAATCCCTTTCTTTTCCAGCTCGGCAAGGGCTTCGCGGGAAACCGCACGAATTGTGTCTGCCACCGCGAAAACGGCCAGTACTTGCGTCTCTGATGCCAAAACCGTGACGGTATAACCCTTTTCCTCGTATTCCAGCAGCAACCGGTGAACGTCGGGCACACAAAGCCCTTTTTCCTCGATCAACCGGTGATTTCCCATCACCAGTGCGTGTTTTTCGATGGTTCCTTTTATCCCTCTTCCCGGCAAATCCGCAAAATCCGCCACCGGCCGTCCGGTCCGGGCCAAACCGGCGGCAATGGCCCGTGAAACCGGGTGACCCGAACTGTCGGCCAGACCGGCGGCCCAGTCCAGTACGTCTTCTTCGGGAAAAGGAGAAGCAAACACACGCCATGCCACCAAACGCGGCTTGCCCTCGGTAATGGTACCGGTCTTGTCCAGTGCCACCACCTTGATTTTGCGCGCCTGTTCGAGATAAACGCCTCCTTTCATCAGGATACCCCGGCGGGCGGCGGCAGCCAGTCCGCTAACCACCGTGACCGGTGTCGCAATGACGAGTGCGCAGGGACAGGCAATGACCAACATGACAAGCGCCTTGTAAAGAGACGCCATCCATGTCCAGCCGAACAGAAACGGCGTGAAGATCGCGACGCCCAGTGCGAACAGAAAAACCAGCGGTGTGTAAACGGCCGCGAACCGGTCCACGAAACGCTGGGTCGGCGCACTGGCTTCCTGCGCTTCCTCGACCGCTCTGATGACCCGGGCCACTACCGTATCGGCGGCCAGAGCCGAGACACGAAATTCGAGTACCCCGCTTTCATTAATCGTTCCGGCAAAAACCGGATCGCCGGTCTGTTTGTCAACCGGAACACTTTCCCCGGTAACGGGCGACTGGTCAACCGTACTGTGACCGGACACGACCACACCGTCCAGCGGAATCCGCGCACCGGGACGAACCCGCACCCGCATGTCCAGTTTGACGTTTTTGACCGGAATGGCTGTCCAGACGCCATCGTCGTTTTGAATTTCGGCTGTCGGTGGAGTCAGATCGAGCAGATGGCGAATCGCGTTCCTGGCCCGATCCACCGAACGGGCTTCGATCAGTTCGGCAAGGGCGTAAAGGGCCATGACCATCGCGGCTTCCGGCCACTGTCCAATAAGAAAGGCACCGGTCACGGCAACGGTCATCAGTGCATTGATGTTCAACCGGAACGAAAACAAGGCCGCCAGCCCCTTGCGATAAGTGGAAAAACCGGAAAGCCAGATGGCAACGGCCGAGAGTGCCATACCGGCAACATTGACAAACGGACTCTCGCCTGACGCAAAGTGGAGAACTTCGACAGTACACGCGATCGTCAACGCCAGCCAAAGGGGCCAGACACGGTCTTTCTTTTCGGGCACGTGGATTTCCGGCCCGGCTGTGACGATCTGCTCAGGATGGTAACCGGCTTTCCGGATGGCAGAAACGCTTTTTTCAACCGTTTCCGGATCGGCGTCGATGGAAAGTGTCCGGGACACCAGCTGAAAGTCCAGGCCGCGGATCCCTTTTATCTTTGCCAAAATGTGTCGAATGTCGTTTTCCTCGACTGAACAATCCATACTGTCGATGTAAAAGACGGCGTGACCTTCCGGATGAACGCGGGATACCGTCGAAACCGGTGTCACAGCCGTCAAACGGGTGGCGTCACAGCCGCAGTGCGCATGATCGTGGGCATGACTGTGTCTATGACCGGTCGGGCCGTGATCGGGATCAGGGTGATGACCGGATACGCAGGGCCGTTCACCATCGCAGGGAGCGGAATCATGCCGGTGCGATGCCCTGCCCTGCGTTTCGTCTCGCTGGCCGTCGTCTTTTACGTCGCGCTCCTGTTTGTCGGAATGGTCGTGTGTCATGGCTTTTCTCCCTTTTCCCTTATTGAAAACCCTGTAGTCACTTCAGAGTCAAGTCAGCGTACAATCCTGTTTGATGTGAGACGGACAATCTCGCGGCCATTTGTTTCAGACCAAATGAAAGGAAGGCTTCCGTGAAAATCGGCGAACTGACGCAAAAGACGGGCTTAACACCCGAAACGATCCGATACTATGAAAAAGAAGGATTGCTGCCTGTAACCGGACGAACCGGCAGTAACTACCGTATCTATACGGACGTCCATGTCGAACGGTTGCTTTTCATCCGGCATTGCCGTTCGTTGGACATGACGCTGGACGAAATCCGCATCCTGCTTCATTTCAAAGACCGGCCTGAAGAAAGCTGCGACCGGGTGAACGCCCTGCTGGACGAACACATCGGCCATGTCGAACAACGCATAAACGACCTCAAAAAACTGGAAAAACAACTGGAAAAGCTGAGAGATCATTGCCGGGAAGCCAAAGACGCCGCCAGTTGCGGCATTTTAAACGCTCTTTCATGTCCGACGCCGTGTTCCTGTCCGGAAAACGACACGACCGCCACGCACGTTCACCGTTCACATGGAAACGATTGGCACGTATCCGGCAAAAAAACGGGAAAAAGCTGAAGGAAAAAGACCGGATTGTTCCAACCGTTTCCCCTCGTGTTCCCGGCTTTTCAGACAAGCGTTTTGTCCCCGGGCCATTTTGCGGGATAATGGTGTTCTCTTTTCGTCAAAGACAGCCTGTATGTTGCCAGACCAGTATTGCCAGCACAAGGCAGCCGGAAGCGGTTCCAGTTTTGTCGTCAGTTTTCGCTTTCTTCCGCCGGAACGCCGCAAGGCCATCACGGCCCTGTACGCCTTTTGCCGTGAAGTGGACGACATTGTTGACGATTCAGCCATTACGCCCGAGACGGCCCGGAAAAAACTGGAAGGTTGGAGAAAGGAAATCGCCGATATGGCAGCCGGCCATCCCGATCATTTGATCACACAAGCGCTTTTACCCTACCTCGTTCCTTTTTCACTGGACACGGCTTATCTGAACGCGATTATCGACGGTATGACAATGGATCTCGAGCGGGTGCGGTACGCCACTTTCGACGCGCTCGAGCGTTATTGCTGGCACGTAGCCGGAGTCGTGGGCGTACTGGCTGCCCGCATTTTCGGCGTCACTCGTCCCGAAACGTTGAAATATGCGGAAAAACTGGGGCTGGCATTCCAGTTGACCAACATCATCCGCGATGTCGGCGAAGACGTGCGCATGGGCCGTATCTACCTGCCCGAGGAAGAAATGAAACACTTCGGGGTTTCCGAAGACGATCTGAAACAGGCCCGTTACACCGTCGGTTTCCGGGAATTGATGCGTTTCCAGACACAACGGGCACTGGCGCTTTACGAGGAAGCGTTCTCCCTGCTGCCGGAAGAAGACCGTCAGGCACAACGCGCCGGACTCATGATGGCGTCGATTTACCGGGAATTGCTTTTTGAAATCGAACGCAGCGATTTTCCCGTTCTGACCCAACGCGTTTCCCTGACGAAAACGAAAAAACTCTGGCTTGCCTGGAAAGCTTACCTGAATGGATAGGTCTGTCGCCATCGTCGGCGCCGGATGGGCCGGTTGTGCCGCCGCTGTCAGACTAATCAAAGCCGGACTCCGTGTCACCCTTTTCGAGGCTGCCCGTATTCCGGGAGGGCGCGCCCGAAAAGTCACTGTCGAAGACGAAACGCTCGACAACGGCCAACACATCCTCCTGGGCGCCTATCGCCGTACTCTCCAAATGATGCGGGAAATCGGGGTCGACGTTGAAAAAGCGTTCCTCCGTTTACCCCTGCAAATGGTCTACCCCCCGGCTGAAAAAGCGATGCACCTGGTGACACCCCGCTGGTTTGCGCCCTGGCATCTGGTGGGAGGGCTGTTACGCGCAACGGGGCTGGATAGCGCAGATCGGCTGGCACTGGCGCGTTTTTTCACTACCTGCCGAGCCATACGCTGGGACATCGGGCAAGACCGGCCGGTTGTAAAAATGTTGGAACAATTCAGACAGACGCCGAAATTATATGCCCTTCTCTGGCGTCCACTCTGCCTGGCCGCGCTGAACACGTCGCCCGACACCGCATCGGCCCGGACGTTTCTCGCTGTTTTACGCGAGAGCCTCGGCAAAAAAAGAAGCGCTTCCGACATGTTGATCCCTCGTATGAACCTCTCTACACTTTTCCCCGAAAAAGCGCTTGAATACTGTACCCGGCGCGGAGCGATCGTCCGATACGGCCTACCGGTTCGTCAGATCGGCACCGATGGAAAAAACTGGATCATCAATAACCGGACAGACGTCCGTTTTTCCGCCGTCATTTTGGCCACCCCCGTTACCGTCGCCGCTTCACTGGCCGCTGGATTAGCCGACGTTTCTGCCTTGGCCGCTTTCAGGCCGGAGCCGATCACGACGTGTTATTTGAAATTTCCGGACACTGTACGCCTTGAACGTCCCTTTTATGCCTTGCTCGACTATCCGCAACGACAGGAGTGGGGGCAATACGTTTTCGATTGCGGTCACGTCACCCCCCGACAAAGCGGCTTGCTTTCCGTAGTCATCAGTGCCGCTTCGTTTCTTGATGGTGTGACACGGGAAGAAGTAGGCTGTCAGACAAGCCGTCAGCTCGCCCGCTGTTTCGGTCAACCCGAG
>DBGFLV010000267.1:0-11162 GCA_048528425.1 Oxalobacter sp.
TCCTTTCTCGGTTTTTGTCATGATGGCTTTAGCTTTGCCTTTCGCCTATCTTCATTTCCGGTCGGGAGGCGTCAGTTTAAAAATTTTCACCGGAATCATGATCGGTGTCGCGTTTATTCTGATCAACAATTTGTTTTCCCACATCGGATTGTTAAATACCTGGCCGGCGTTTTTGACGGCGGTGACACCAAGCGCACTGTTTCTTTTATCGGCCATTATTGCGCTTTGGTGGGTGGAAAGACACTGATTTTTGAACCTGGGCCACGCGAATTCGGCCAGTCGACCGCCATGCTTTGAAAGGAAGGCGTTTCAGACCGGAAATTCAAAACATTAACTGATACATCAAAAAGTAGCGAGACTCGACATGAATCTGCACCAATTACGTTTTGTCCGTGAGGCCGTCAGGCAGAATTTCAATTTGACGGAAGCGGCAAAAGCTTTGTTTACTTCACAGCCCGGTGTTTCTAAAGCCATTATCGAGCTTGAAGACGAATTGGGCGTCGATATATTCCGGCGTCACGGCAAGCGTATTCGCGGCTTGACCGAACCGGGCCGGATGATTTTGAACTCGATCGAACTGATCATGCAGGAAGTCGATGACTTGAAACGCATCGGCAAGGAATACGCCGCGCAGGATTCGGGCAGTCTCACGATTGCGGCGACTCACACACAGGCCCGTTACTTTTTGCCCAAAATTATTCCGGAATTCATGCAAAAATATCCAAAAGTCCGGTTTTCCCTTCTGCAACGCAAAGCACAGGACATCGCGGAAATGGTTTTGCTGGATCAAGCCAATCTGGCAGTGGTGACCGATCACTTTCAACACGTTGACGGACTGATTACGTTGCCGTGTCATCAGTGGGAATTTCATCTGGTCGTCAAACCGGATCATCCTCTAAACGAGGTGAAAATGCTGACGCTGGAAGAAATCGCCAAGTATCCTCTCATCACGTACGACAATATCTTTCATGGGAGAAACCGGATAGAAAGCGTATTTCAGCAGCGTGGTATCAAGCCCGACATTTTGCTGGAAGTCATTGATGCCGATGTGATCAAGACGTATGTCGAACTCGGTCTTGGTGTCGGCATCATCGTCGGGACGGCTTTCGATAACGAGCAGGACAAAAATCTCCGTTCCATACCGGTCGGGCATCTGTTCGGAACCGGCCGATCGAGTATCCTGATCAGGAAAAACGCTTATCTGCGCGGTTACATTTACGCTTTCATCGAAATGATTTCACCGAATCTGAACCGGAAACTCGTCGAAAAAGCATTGCATGACGATCACACCAGTTACGATCTCTAAAAGAAGGCGATTTTCATCGCTGTTGCGTTTCCCAGATTTTTTGCAGACGTTTGACCGAAACCGGAAAAGGCGTGCGCAACTCCTGGGCGAAAAGGGCAACACGCAATTCTTCCAGAAGCCATCGGTATTCGGTCATTTTCGGATCGAGAGCAAGTGTCCGGTTCCGGCTGTCTTTTCGTGCACGACGGTAAGGGGTCGCGACCTGTTGCCAGCTGGCTAAAAGTGTCTTGTCTTTTCGCGGATCATTCCGGCATTTGTCGATACGGGCGCTGCAAGCTTGCAGATAACGGGGAAAGTGTTTTAGCCTGTCCAGGTCGTTGTTGATCACGAATTGTCCGGTGATCAGTTCCGACAACTGGGCATGGATATCGGCCAGCGTATCTTCATGCGCTTTGATAGAGCCCAGTTTTTTCTGGACGTGCTGATATTCCGTCAAAATCTGCAACACCAGTCGGGCGATCTCTTGACAGATCAGTCCCAGACGCGTTTTCCCTTCCTCTTTTCTTCTGGCAAATTCTTCCCGTTTGGCCGGTAGCGGAGCAAACATGAAAGCAGCTTCAAGAGCAGCTTGCAAAATCTGGTCGCGCAACGCTTCCTGCGTACCCAGTTTGATGAAAAGCATTCCCATCTGTTGCAGACCACTGATGTTTTTGCTCAGAAACTTGAGTTGATCTTTCACCTGCAGAGAAAATAGGCGACGCAAACCGGCGTAATGGGCTTGTTTGGCTGACACGGGTTCATCGAAAACCCCGATTTCGCAGTGGGTGGTTTTGTCTACTAGCGCAGGATACCCGGTTAGTGATTGTTTGCCTCGTGTGATTTCCAGCCATTCCGGCAACGAGTCGAACTCCCAGGAAACGACTTTTTCCTCCGGGAGCACGACGGATAATTCGTCTTTCTGTGTATCTGGGGCAACGTCATTACGAGTGGAAACGCCTTCTTTTTTCGAGGAAGAGGAGCGGTTGGCCAATTGCTGGAAAGCCTGGCGGGCTTGGTAACCGAATTCGTTTTGGAGGGTGGCGAGATTGCGTGACACATCCAGCGTCCGGCCGTGTTCATCGACGACTCTGATGTTTAAGAACAGATGTGGCGGCAGTGTTTCCGGCCGAAAATCCTCTTTTTTGATGATCACGTTATTTCGCTCGCGGATGTCCTGAATGAGCACATCGGTCAAGGCACCCTTGCCGAAGGCGTTGTTTTCGACAATGCGGTCGAAAAAGCCTGCTGCGTAATCCGGTAAAGGAACACAGCTTCTACGCAGCTTCTGCGGGAGCGACTTGATCAGCAGCTGAACTTTTTCCTTCAGCATGCCCGGCACCAGCCAATCACAACGTTCTGCTTCCAGTTGATTTAAAGCATAAATAGGCACGGTCAGGGTGACGCCGTCCCGGACGCTGCCCGGTTCAAAGTGGTAAGTGACGCTCATGTCGATGCCGGCCAAACGGAGTGTTTTGGGAAACAAATCGGTGGTAATCCCTGCCGCTTCGTGACGCATCAGGTCTTCACGATTCAAAAACAGGCATTTGGGGTTGTCGCGAATGGCTTCCTTATGCCATTTCTCGAAAGCGGCGCCGTTGAAAATGCCTTCTGGCAGCACGGTATCGTAAAAAGCCTCAATCAAACTGTCGTCTACCATGACGTCCGTTCGTCGGGATTGGTGCTCCAGCTTTTCGATGTCACGCATCAGACGTTGATTGTGGTTGAAAAAAGGGGCGCGGGTGTCGAAGTCACCGTTGACCAGGGCTTCACGGATAAAGATTTTCCGGGCCTCTTCGGGATTGATGGGACCGTAATGAATGCGTCTCTGATAGTAAACAGGGAGACCGTAAAGCGTGGCCCGTTCGAAAGCTGACACTTGGGCGGGTTTTTTTTCCCAGTGCGGCTCACTCCAGGATTTTTTCAGGAGGTGGGCACCGACGCGTTCTAGCCATTCCGGCTGGATCTGGGCGATGCAGCGGGCATACAGGCGGCTGGTATCCATTAATTCGGCCGCTACGACCCAGCGGCCGTTTTTTCGCGATAAGGCAGAACCGGGCCAGATGTGAAAACGAATGCCTCGAGCGCCTAGAAAGGTGGCCGAATCGTCCGTTTTGCAACCGACGTTCCCCAAGAGCCCGGTCAACAGTGCAAGATGGATTTGTTCATAAGTCGCGTCCGGTTCGTTCAAACGCCATCCCCGTTCGCGAACCATCGTCAAAAGTTGGGTGTAGACATCGCGCCATTCGCGAAGTCGCAGGTAAGAAAGAAACTGGCCGCGACAGTTTTCCTGTAAAAGTCGGTTCGACTTTTTATTCTCCAGCGCTTCCTCAAACCAATTCCAGATTTTGAGATAGCTTAAAAATTCTGAACGACTGTCGGAAAATTTTCGGTGGGCGTTGTCGGCGGCTTCCTGAGCGTCAATCGGTCTGTCACGCGGATCCTGAACGGACAGGGCAGACGCGATAATCAACATTTCCCTGACACATTGACGATCGCGGGCCGCCAGAATCATGCGTCCGATTCGGGGGTCAAGCGGCAGTTGTGCCAATTCGTGCCCGATCGGCGTCATCCGGTTCAATTCATCCAGAGCCCCCAGTTCCTGCAATAACTGGTAACCGTCGGCGACGGCTCTTTTAAGGGGGGGGTCCATAAAAGGAAACGTATCGACATCCCCCAGTTTCAGGGACTTCATCTTCAAAATGACGGAAGCCAGAGAAGAACGAAGGATTTCCGGAGTCGTGTACGGTTGCCGCAAGGAAAAGTCTTGCTCGTCGTACAAACGAATGCAAATCCCTGAGGCAACCCGACCGCAACGACCGGCCCGCTGGTTGGCGGCAGCCTGTGAAATGGCTTCGACGTGCAATTGTTCGACCTTGTTCCGATAACTGTACCGCTTGACGCGCGCCGTTCCTGCATCGACGACGAAGCGGATACCCGGTACCGTGAGAGACGTTTCGGCGACGTTGGTCGCCAAGATAATTCTTCTGGCGTTACCGGGCTTGAAAATTTTATCCTGCTCTTGTGCCGATAACCGGGCATACAAGGGAAGAATTTGGACGTGAGGAGGATGGTGTTTTCTCAGCGTTTCCGCCGCTTCCCGAATTTCGCGCTCACCGGGAAGAAAGACGAGGGTGTCGCCGGGGCCGGTTCTGAACAGTTCGTCAACCGACTCGACGATGGCGTCCATCAGATCGCGATTGTGCCGTGTGCTCGCCGGGGAGGGTGTTTCGCCGGCCTCACTTTCCAGGACAGGTCGGTAACGGATTTCGACGGGGTAAAGCCGTCCGGACACTTCGATGACGGGAACCGGCCGGGCTTCGCTGCCGAAATGGCGTGCGAAACGCTCGGCGTCGATGGTGGCAGAGGTAATGATGACTTTCAGATCCGGCCTTTGGGGCAGAATCTGTTTCAAGTAACCCAGCAGGAAATCAATGTTCAAACTGCGTTCGTGCGCTTCGTCGATGATGATCGTATCATACTGTCTCAAAAGTCGGTCGCTCTGGGTTTCCGCCAGCAGGATACCGTCTGTCATCAGTTTGATTGACGAGTTCGGGCCCAGTTTGTCGGTAAAACGGATTTTGTAACCGACGATGTCGCCCAGTGCCGAGTTCAGCTCACGGGCGATCCGGCGTGCCGTCGTACTGGCCGCAAGTCGACGCGGTTGGGTGTGACCGATCAGTCCGGTCTGCCCTCTGCCGAGTTCAAGGCAGATTTTGGGAAGCTGGGTGGTTTTGCCGGATCCGGTTTCACCGCAAACGACGATAACCTGATGACGGGTCAAGGCGTCGGCGATTTCGTCACGTTTTGCCGAAACCGGCAATTCTTCAGGATACGTGACGGGAGGAATGGACCGGGGACAGTGAGGTCCGTTTTTCAAAGGCGTCCGGCTGGTCAAACGTGGTTTTTTGGATAAAGATTCAGAAGCACTCATGTCGGTGCGCATTATAATCGCAAAGGTATTTTAAATGTCTTTAAAGTCAAGCCGTTTTAAAACGGACTTCGTTGACGGCCGGGAAAATGTTTGGGCAAGTTTCGGCCGAAACAAGACACCGGATCAATTTTCTGGATGATTCCAATATGGAAGAACAATTCGTCGAATGGCTGCGTTCCGTAGCACCTTACATTCACGCTTTCCGGGGGCAGACTTTTGTCGTCGCCTTTCCGGGAGAACTGGTCAAGGCGGGAAAGTTGCCCGTTTTGGCCCACGATCTCTCCTTGCTGCATGCCTTGGGCATCAAGGTCGTCATGGTGCACGGTTCCCGACCGCAAGTTGAAGAACAGCTGGAATTACGCCACATTAAAAGTCATTATTATAACGGAACACGCATTACCGATCCTGAAGCGCTCGAATGCGCCAAGGAAGCGGCAGGCGAATTGCGACTCGACATTGAGGCCGCTTTCAGCCAGGGATTACCCAACACGCCGATGGCTCACGCCGAAATCCGCCTTATTTCGGGCAATTTCGTGACGGCTACGCCACTGGGTATTCTGGACGGCATCGACTTGCAGTGGACGGGCAAAGTCCGCAAAATCGCTTACGACAGCATTCATCCCATTCTGGCGTCGGGCGATCTGGTGTTGCTCTCTCCATTGGGGTATTCCCCAACGGGAGAAGCATTCAACGTGCGTATGGAAGACGTGGCAGTCTCGGCCGCGTTGGCGTTGCATGCGCACAAACTGATTTTTCTGACCGAAACGCCGATTGTCCATGACGTTGACGGAAACGAAATTCGGGAAATGACGTCGCATCAGGTAGAAGACGTATTGCAAACGGGCCATCTCGTTCAGGAAGCCGCGTCCTATCTTCGTTATGCAGCCAAGGCGTGTATCGGGGGGACGCCTCGGACTCACCTCGTACCGTACTCGACAGACGGTTCGGTTTTGCTGGAACTGTTCACACACGACGGTATCGGGACGATGGTGACCTATGAAAACGTCGAAACGCTACGCGAAGCGACCGTCAAAGACGTCGGATCCATTCTGAAACTGATCGAGCCTTACGAAAGGGACGGAACCTTGGTCAAAAGAGGACGGGAATTGCTGGAGCGGGAAATCGAGTATTTCTCGGTCATGGAGCACGACGGTGTCATTTTCGGATGTGCCGCCTTGTATCCTTTTCCGGCCGAAAAAATGGCAGAAATGGCATGCTTAATTGTCGATCCCGACGTGCAGGGAGAAGGCGACGGAGAAAGAATTTTGAATCATATGGAAGACCGGGCCAAGGCGTTAGGGGTCGACAGGCTGTTTATTTTGACCACGCAAACAGCCCACTGGTTTTTGCGAAGGGGATTCGTTTACGCCAGCGTTGACGAGTTGCCGAAAGATCGGCAAAGAATGTACAACTGGCAGCGCAAGTCGCAGGTACTGATCAAGAAACTTTGACAGATCGTTTCCGCTCCAACGGACAACATCATTTACACAAGGAGAAAAACATGGCTAAAACCGTGCATTGCATCAAGCTGGACAAGGAAGCGGAAGGTTTGGATTATCCACCGTACCCTGGAGAACTCGGCAAAAAAATCTATGAAAACGTATCCAAGGAAGCGTGGGCCGAATGGGTTCGTCTCCAGACGATGCTGGTTAACGAATACCGGCTGAACATGGCTGATCCGAAAGCGCGCGCTTATTTAAAGGAACAGATGGAAAATCACTTCTTCGGTGAAGGCGCCGATCGGGCTGAAGGATTCGTACCCGAAAAACAGTAAAGAAACCGGCTTGATCGCCAGAGAAAACAAGTTATGATTGAATCGTCAAACCGAACGTTTTTTGCACTTATTATCAGGAGGACGTTATGCTAGATTCACTAAAAGAAGCGGGAAAAAGTATCGGCCGTGAGTTAAACCGTGCCTGGGAAAGTCTGTCGGATGGATGGCGTGAACTGATCAGCCGGTGCAGCAATGCTCTGGTTCATTTTGACCGTGCCGAACAGGACAACGAGTCCGATTCGTTCCCGCGTTGGGGATTGATGCCGGCTGAAGTGGAAGAAACGGGGAGCGAATTAATCGTCCGGGTTGAAATACCTGGCATTGAAAAAGAAAACTGTGGCCTTCAGATCGTCGGCAACACACTTTTCATCCGAGGAGAGAAACGTCCGGTACAGGAAAGCGAAGGAAGTACTTACTACCTTGCCGAACGCGCTTACGGTTCGTTTGAACGGTCGATTACGTTACCCAAAAATGTCGACGGCGAAAAAGGACAGGCCAGTTACACTCATGGCGTTTTGGTGATCAGATTGCCTAAGGCCGTCAGCGAAACCGTAAAAAACATTCCGGTGGAATAAAGCGTGTGGTAGGTGAATCCGGACAGAAATGACACGATAGGGAAGGAATCGACTATGACGTTACACATCAGTTCTCCGGCGTTTGCGCCGAACGGTATGATGCCTGCGCTTTACACGTGTGAGGGAGAGAACATTTCACCTCCACTTGAATGGACTGCTCCACCTCCGGAAACGAAAAGTCTCGTATTGATTGTGGACGATCCGGATGCACCCGATCCAGCCGCTCCCAAAATGACGTGGGTTCACTGGGTACTGTACAATCTCCCGCCGGTTGCGGGAATGTTGCCTGAAGGCGTCCAGAAAAAGGATTTGCCTGCCGGGACGATAATTGGTGTAAATGACAGGCACCACGCCGGTTATAGCGGGCCATGCCCTCCGATCGGCACGCATCGTTATTTTTTCAAACTGTACGCCATCGATACCGTATTGCCGGATATGGGAGAGGTGACCAAGGCTGATGTCGTGAAAGCAATGGAGGGCCACATACTGGCCCGGTCAGAAATCGTGGGTTTGTACGTCCGTCAGTCGAAGTCCTGACGCGGTTGTCCGGCAAAGAAAGGGGAGCGCAAAGCTCCCCTTTGCTTATTTTTTCAGATTTTCCGTATCAATGTCGCCTTCATGATCGATCAGTCCGGCACGAATGGCGTCGTCCACCGTTTCAAGGAAAACGAATTGAAGCTGTTTTCTCGCTTCTTCGGGAATGTCGTCCAGATCGCGTTTGTTTCGGGCGGGCAACATGACGGTCTTGATCCCGGCTCGTAATGCGGCCAGAACCTTTTCCTTGATCCCGCCAACCGGCAGCACCAGGCCACGCAGGCTAATTTCTCCTGTCATGGCGTGATCGCTGGCGACCGGCTTGTTCATCATGACAGACGCCAGCGCTAAAAACATGGCGACTCCGGCGCTCGGCCCGTCTTTGGGAACGGCTCCGGCCGGAACGTGAACGTGAATCTCGCTGTTATCAAACAGTTCCGGATTGATTTTGAGATCGACAGCCCGGGCTTTTACCAGGGTCAACGCTGCCTGGGCGCTTTCTCTCATAACTTCGCCCAACTGTCCAGTCAAAGTCAATCGGTTTTTTCCGGGTACCCGGCTGGCTTCGATGAAAAGAATGTCTCCCCCGACCGGTGTCCAGGCCAGACCGGTAGCAATACCGGGCATACTGGAACGCATGGCGATTTCGCTTTCAAAGATGGGCGCGCCTAAAATGTCGGACACGTCGCCGGAATCGACCGTCACTTTATCAGTACTGCCTTCCGCAATTTTCATGGCAGCATTTCGAAAAACACTGCCGATTTGCCGTTCGAGATGACGCACGCCGGCTTCCCGGGTGTAATGTTCGATGATGTCGTGAATAGCGTTTTCCGTGATGTCGGCATTTTCCGGTTTCAGCCCGTTTTCCTCAAGCTGGCGTTTGATCAGATAGCGTAGGGCGATCTGGGTTTTTTCCTGTTCCGTGTAGCCCGGCAACTGGATCATTTCCAGCCGGTCGCGCAAGGGACCGGGAATCGTGTCGGGCATGTTGGCAGTGCAGATGAACATGACTTTCGACAAATCGAAAGGCACGGCCAGGTAGTTGTCCCGGAACGTACTGTTCTGCGCAGGATCGAGCACTTCCAGCAGGGCAGCAGAGGGGTCTCCTTGGATGCCGTTGCCCAGTTTGTCGACCTCATCTAAAAGCATGACGCAATTATTCGTGCCGGCCCGACGAATGGCTTGAATGATGTTGCCGGGCAAAGCGCCGATGTAAGTCCGCCGGTGACCCCGGATTTCGGCTTCGTCATGGACGCCACCCATGCTGACTCGCACGAATTGGCGGCCGGTGGCTCTCGCGATGCTTTGGCCCAGTGACGTTTTGCCGACGCCGGGTGGCCCGACGAAACACAAAAGAGGACTTTTGCCTTCCGGGTTCAGCTTGTGGACGGCTAAAAATTCCAGAATGCGTTTCTTGACTTTTTCCAGACCGTAGTGGTCTTCGTCGAGAATCTTCCGGGCTTCATTAATGTCCGTACGATCTTCAGACGATACCGACCAGGGCAATTCAACCAGCCACTCGAGATAATTGCGGAGCATGGAATATTCAGCCGACGACTCCGGCATGCTCTTCAATCGGTTTAATTCCTTTACAGCATGAGTGTAAACCTCGTCCGGCATGTCGGCTTTTTCAATTTTTTCAGCCAGTTCCGCCGCTTCGGATGAGGCATCGTCGATTTCGCCAAGCTGATTCTGGATCGTTTTCAACTGCTCGCGCAACAACGCTTCCCGATGGCGATCGTCAAGACGGTTTCGGGTTTGTTCATCAATGTCCTTGCTGACACGGAGGATTTCAAGCCGGTAAGTCAGATGAGACAGAAGTTTGTCGATACGGGCTTTAAGATCAGTCGTTTCGAGAATCTCCTGTTTTTCTGCCGGGGACAAATCCATCAGGCCTGTCATAAGATCTGCCAGCAGGGCGGCCGAAGTCACGTTAGTGATCGAATCGGACAGTTCCCGCGGAACTTGGGGCAGCATTTGAAGAATTTCAAGGGCACGCTGTTTCAACTGAACCATACGTCCCTGAATGTCGACATTGTCTTCGGCTTCCTCATCAAGTTTTTCGACACGGGCGACCAGAAAAGGATAACCGTTTAACATCTCCAACAGGCGAAAGCGTCCCTCGCCCTGACAGACGATGTTGTGGGCTTCTGAAGAATTGGCCACATAGCGCAGAATACTGGCAACGGTACCAATCGGATACAGGTCTTTCTGTTCAGGATTGGCTGTTTCAGGATCGCGTTGCAAGATCACGCCGATTTGGCGGTTCGTCCGCATGGCGGCCTGGGCGGCCATTAGCGACTTTTCCCGGGCGATAGTGATGGGAATAACCATACCGGGGAAAAGCACGACATTTCTAACCGGGATAATGATTAAGGCATCGTCCGGTATGGGAGGATAAGCGGTTTTCGGGTCGGTTGACGGATTGGACGGCGTGGAGCCGGCCGGGTTGTCCGAAGCGAGAGAAGCCTGTTCAATTTCTGAAGAATTCATGACTCACCTGTCATCCTAGTTTGTTCAATACCAAGCGGAGACATCCGTTGGACAGCGTGTTTTCGACAATCTGGTATCGCCCGTTGGGCAAACGGATGCTTTTTTCGAAACGTCCGTAAGGAATTTCAAGCCGCCGGATCACCGTGTCGGGTGAAATTCTGACGGGACGTTCACCAACGATGTGAATGACGTTGTCTTCAATGACGACGGTCACTTCCGATGAAGCGACACCCGGCAGCGCAACCAGTATTGAAAAAGCCCGTTCTGTTTCGAGAAGATCAACGGGTGGTTCCCAGATCGGTCCGCGAGAACTCGTTTGGCCCAACTGAAAAAAGTGCTTGTGGAGTTGTTCGGCCTGTTCCAGCATTTTCAGGGCTTCCATCCACATCGGGCAGCTTGGATCACGAAACTTCATAGTCAGATTTCCGGCTAGAGTAAATGAAAAACGCAGCTGTAGACCACCTGCTTTTCCAGATCACGACAGGATAAAACCGTTTATCCCTTCCTATCAATCCACCCGATACCTTCGCACACGGAAGGAATCCCTACTTGTGGTTTGACAAATAATTT
>DBGFLV010000268.1:0-2473 GCA_048528425.1 Oxalobacter sp.
AAAAGCTGATTTGTTTGTTTCAATCATGAATTTGATAATGGAACAGACACGACAGACCGGTGACCGGCATCCTTTACCGGCGAGCTTTGACAGGAACGCCAGAAAAGGCGTCCGACGAAGTCGGCTGTTTGATGTGGAGGCAAGCATGCCTGGACAGGGACGATTTGCTGTGAGGATAACGATAGACAGGATAAGCAGTGGAGAGGAGCGGAAACGGTGAAGCCGTCCCCGGCTTGATGGCTTTTCGTCCGCTTCCGTTTTCCTTGCCGGGGTTTTCCGTTCACCTCTACCCGGACAAGAGCGCTGTCACTCCAGTAAATAATGAGTCGACGCCCGTATTTGAGCTTGTGTCTCACGGATTGGAATAAGACAGGGAAGGGCAACGACCGGTATTGTTTACTTACCGATTGCCAGCTTTTACACTATTTTCTTCAACGCCGAGCTGCCAATGGCGACATATAGAAACCCGATCTGTGAAAGAAGGGCAACAAGCGAATATTCCAGTACGCTTCACGAGGCCGGGAAATTTTCTCTTACCACTTCCGGCTCGGTCAACGCCGGTCATTTCCTGCCCGTTTTCACCCGGGTTCTTTTCAGCAGACTTCACGTTTTCACCGAATGCTGACAGGACAGGATAGGATGCACGCTGCCGGGTTGTTTTTCCCCGTTTGTTAAATGAAAAAGGGAGGAGTGATTAAGCAAGGGTTCCAGAAAAAATCCCGGCTACAGCCGGGATTTTTTGTCACGTCATCTGTTTTTTCAGACGTGTTCGCCAAGGACAGAAACCGTGATGTCAACTACGACGTCCGAGTGCAGGGCGATGGCAACCGGATAGTCGCCGACCGACTTAAACGGTCCCTGAGGCAAACGGACTTGCGCCTTGTGGATATCAAAACCTTGTTTGGACAAAGCTTCTGCAATGTCGAAGTTGGTGACGGAACCGAACAGACGACCGTCGACACCGGACTTTTGCAGGATTTGAACGGTCAGGCCAGCCAGTTTTTCGCCCTGAGACTGTGCACCGGCGAGTTTTTCAGCAGCGGCTTTTTCCAGTTCTGCGCGTTTGGCTTCAAATTCCTCAATAGCCGCAGCAGTAGCACGGCGAGCCATCCGCTGGGGAATCAGATAGTTACGCGCATAGCCATCCTTGACCTTGACGATATCGCCCAGGTTGCCCAGATTGCCGACTTTTTCCATCAAAATAACTTGCATGTTGTTCTCCAATATTCTTTAGATTGTCCGGCAAAAATCAGGCGGAATGCAGGGAAGTGTACGGCAGCAAGGCCAGAAAACGGGCACGCTTGATCGCCGTGTCCAATTGGCGTTGGTAATGCGCCTTGGTCCCTGTCAGACGGGCCGGCATAATTTTGCAGTTTTCCTGGATGAAATCTTTCAGCGTGTCGATGTCTTTGTAGTCGATCTGTTCGACTCCCGCTACGGTGAAGCGGCAGAATTTTTTACGTTTGAACAGAGGGTTTTGCTGTTTGCGTTTGTCTTTGTTTTTATTTTTGTCGAATTTTTTACCAAATGCCATTTTCGGCTCCTATAAGTAAAAGGTTTGACCTGTTCAATCCGGGGATGAAAAGGCGGTCACATGAAACAGCAGACTTTTGCTTTTCAGGCTCTTCGTTGCCATGAACCCTGTAAAACCGTAGAACGTTCCGCTTGCCAGATTGCCGAATTTTTCTACCAGATCGCCGATGACGAGGGCTGGAATTTCGAATTCGACATGTCGCGCTGTTCCGGCCTCCATCTGTTGGGAGCCATGCCACAACCGGGCTGACATTACGGCGATACCGGCAGGCGTGTAACGGACCGCATCCCGTTGCGCGATCTTCGCGATCAGATGAAGCTGGTTTTCAGGGATCAGAAAAGTCTCCTGTCACGGTTTTATTGCGCTGAAGCAGGTTGTTCTGCCGCCGGTGCCGGTTTGGCCGATTCTTCTTTTTGTGCCGATTTCATCATCGGAGAAGGACCGGTTTCAGCATGTTTCATTTTGATGGTCAGATGACGCAAAATGGCGTCGTTGAATTTGAATGCGGTTTCGAGTTCGTTTAAGGTTTCGCTATCGCATTCGATGTTCATCAGAACGTAGTGAGCCTTGGCGAATTTGTTGATCATATAGGCCAACTGACGGCGTCCCCAGTCTTCAACGCGGTGGATTTTGCCGCCGCGGGAAGTGACGCTGTTTTTGTAGCGTTCGATCATCGCCGGCACCTGTTCGCTCTGGTCGGGATGAACGATAAAGACAATTTCGTAATGACGCATGTATGCTCCTTTTGGACGTGTGAAAAATAGCCCACCCTGGCGCCAAGTCAGGTGTGGGAAGAAGAAATCCAATTATTTTACTTTTTATAATGATGAAAAGCAATAGACCCGTCCGGCGAGTGCGGGAAGGCCAGTTTCCGTTTTACCGGCGGTTTTGCCAACGGAAGGGGTATTCCGGTTAATGTACCAAGCCTGTAGCCCCCGG
>DBGFLV010000269.1:0-5036 GCA_048528425.1 Oxalobacter sp.
GATTCCTTGCCGAAGTTGCGGGCGAATTCGATGATGTGGATCCGGGGATCTTCCAGGTGGGCCTTGATGAGAATGTCGCTGGTTTTGTCGCGGCTGCCGTCGTTGACGAAGATGAATTCGAATTCGTATGGCAGATTTTCGATGCACGCATTCGTTTCTTCCAGAAACGGAAGAATGGTTTCTTCTTCGTTGAAACACGGAATGACGAGGCTGACTTTTTTCTGAAAGGTCATATCAATCCAATCTTTCGATAGTGATGCGGTGTACGGTCAATTCGCCCGAGCCGTTCAGTCTGGTGCGAATTTCGACGTCCTGTACCGGTTCGTCGATGTCGAATTCGCCGGCTGCCCTGTCCCGGGAAGCAGGGAGGGTTTCTTCCGGACCGATCCGGCGATCGGATGAAACCAGCTCGAAGGCAGCGTCGCTGTTTTCACTCGCCCGGTAAGCCACACTGATCCGGTAGTGTCCCGACGGCAGCTGGATGTAGGGACCGTAGCTCACGATGCCTGTGGCGTCCGGTTTCGACCGGACGAGACGACCCTGCCTGAAGGCGTTTTCCGTTTTGACCAGAAGGTCTTTGTCTTCCAGTACGATGGTACGGGGCCGGTCTGTCGGGCCGGGTTCCAATCCGGTCAATGGGCGGCTTTCGGGCGCGACCAGATAGAAATGGTTGATGGCGTACAGATGCGTGTTTTCCGGAAAAAAGGCCGGTTTTTTCGGATACAGGCATATGCCGCCGACTTTGAGGGATTGCCGGCAGCTCAACAGGATGGAGCCCGGTTTTTTGCGTGAGAAATAAATGGACGTGACGGGTATTTTGTTGTCGGTTGCTGCAATGAGCACTTCCAGAAAAGGGGCTTCTATTCTTTCGGTAAAGGGAATGGCCGAGGTGTTGATGTGGGTGAAGGCTGTCCGGTTTTGCGCCAGTATCCGGCTCAATTGCGGATTGAGCGGCGTTTGCTCCGGGAAAGGGTGGCGGAACCGGACGTCGGCCAGTTGAAGGACGATGCAAACCGAGAGGATTACCGTCAGCGTTTTGTCGGTGTATTTGCCGGACAGTTTGAAAAACGACACGATGGCGGCCAGATAGACGACTCCCCAGAAAAACCGGCCGGAGGCTCGAAAGGTGTTGGCTATTTTCACCAGGATATCCGGTAGCGGATAGGAGAAAAGCACGTGGTTTCCGAAAGTGATGCGGTTGGACAGGGCGTACAGGGTCAACGGGGTGACGAAAAAAACGAAGAGGGCCCAGAATTGTTGCCGGGTCAGGAATTTGACGCGGCTTGAAAGCGCCAGCAGGAGGAAGAACATCAGACCCAGTCCAAGGTATTGATAGCCTTCACCCTGTTCGGGGCCGGTCATGGGCAGGTCGGGCAGGAAACGGGAGCGTCCGACCGGATTGAACAGGGCGTTCAGATTCATCGAATATTGGCCGAAACCGAAGGATTCGCCGGCGTAGCCGAAAAAGCCCAACGCCGCAGCAACCGCCAGTAAAACAAGCAGGTTCAATACAGAATAAAGGATCGCTTTGACGAAACTGGTGAGAGAAAAACCGTGTTCGTAGAAAACCTTGGCAGGGATGGCGACAAGGACGAAGACGGTAAGGTAAATGTGGATGCTGGCGGCCAGTGCGGTGATGGCCATCATGAAGAAATAGGTGTACTTCGTTTCTTTTTTGAAGAGCCAGAAAAGCAGAAGCGTGATGACGAAATGGGCGGTCAGGGTGTCATGGCCGATTCGCCAGAAGTAAGAGGGAAAAAGGGCGATCAACAGGGCGCCGAGCAGGCAGGTGGATTTGGTCCGGTTGACCAGGTGAAGCGTTTTGTAAAGGACGACGTAGTTGACGAACAGGCCGAAGAGGTACCATAGGCCGATAAACTGGAAGTGTTGGGGTAAAACCGGGTCCAGCAGTTTGAACAGAATGGAAAACAGGGGATTGGAATCGGTGAAAACGGCGGAGATGACGTCGGGATAGGTGCCGAGCGCGTGATTCATCAGCGGAAAGTGCCAGACGTCATTTCTGAACATGTGCCACCCGGTGAAATGCTGTCCCAGATCACCGGACATAGTCCAGCCGAACTGCACGGGATTTAATATGGCCGGGTTTGTCCAGAGCAGAAACAGAAAGACCGGAGCGACGAAAAACACAAGGTATTCATAGTGGGAAGCCAGTTTGTCTTTCAGGGAACGGAAAAAAGCGGAAAACAGGGATTGACCGGTTTTGTCAGTCCCTTTTTGGATGACTTCTTGCATGTTTGTGTTCTTGGTAACCGATAGCCGACGGGGCAAAAAACCGAATGGAGGCTATTTTAACAAAATACCGGCCCGATTTTATGGATGAGTGTGTTTATTTTGGCGTTTGTCTTTTATTGCCGACTTTACTGCTTTGTTTTATATAAAAAGCGCAGAAAAAGCATCAGGCCGGCACTGGTCAATCCCAGCGGGAAGGCCATCCAGATGCCGACGATGCCGTAACCGGCCACGAAACCGAACAGGTAGCTGGCGGGCAGCGAAATGACGAAGTAGGCGATGAAGGCGAACAGGATCATGATTTTGACGTCGGCCAGCCCGCGCAGGGCGTTGGCGAAAGCGATTTGCAAGCCGTCGCCGAACTGGTAGAGCGCTACCGGCAGGAAAAGACCGGCGACGGTCAGAATGACCCGGCTATTGTCGGTGAAGACACTGCCGAGTGTGTGTCTAATCGGCCAAAACAGAGAGACGGAGACTAAAGCCATGAACATGATCAGGTGAAAGCCCGAAAAAGCGGCACGTCGGACGTCGGCAGACAGGCCTTTTCCGCGAAAGTAACTGACGCGAATGGCGACGGCCGCTCCCATGCCGTAATACATCATGAAGAAAACGGTACTTAAGGTCAGCATGATCTGGTGCGCGGCCAGTGCAACGGTGCCGATCCAGCCGACCATGACGGTGGTGAGTGAAAAGGAAGCGGTTTCCATACCCATCTGAAGGGCCAGCGGCCAGCCCATCGCGTTTAACTGTCTGAAATCGGCCCAGGTAAGACAGGCTTTAAGAAAAGCGGTTTTGTAGGGCCGGTAGCGCGGCAAACTGAAAAAAAGACCGATGAAGACGGCCAGCATGACGATGCGTGAGAAAAGCGTGGCTAACCCGGCGCCAAGCAAGCCCAGTTCCGGAAAACCGGCTGTGCCGTAAATCAGCAGGTAATTGCCGACGATATTCAGCAGATTGCCGAAGAGCAGAATCCACATGGACGTTCGCGTGTCCATGATGCCGTCCGCGAACTGTTTGAAGGCGTTGAAAAGCAAGATGAAAACCAGCGAGGCCAGCAGGATGGAATAGTAAGGTTTGACAAGCGGCATCAGTTCGGCTGGCTGGCCCAGACGGTCGAGGTGGAAAAACAGGACGGTCATCGCTGTCGTGAAGAGAACGGCGACGGTGAAGTTGACGAACAGGGCGTTTTTCAGCTTGCCCCCGATGCCTGCCTTGTCGTGGCGACCGAAGAGGGCACCGACAATGGGGGTCAGGCCGTAAGAAAATCCGGTACTGCCGATAATGACGAGGTTAAAAAGGTTGTTGACGAAGCTGGCTGCCCCCAGCGATTCGATGTTGTAGTGTCCGATCATGAGGGTGTCAGCAAAGCCCAGAACGATAATGCCGATCTGGCCGATGACAATCGGCACGCCCAGCGCGATCAGTTTTTTGTAATGGTCGACATAGCGTGTCGGTGGTTTCATCGGTATGGGCGGTACCTTTCGGACAGGAAACGGAGGCGACGGATACATCCGGCGCAAAAAGAGGCATGTTAGGCGAATTCACCGGACGCTGTCAAAAACGGAAAGGCGAAAATAGCTTCGTCCGGTTCCTGACGAGTTCGCCCTGACGTGGACGGAAAGACCGGTTCGGCCGGCACAGTCACGTCCGTTTCTGAAAAGAACACCAGGGGGTGTACCGACGGGAGCGGAAAGGAACGGCCTTGTCCCGTGACAACGGACGGAGGCGTTGGGGGGCACACACTCGTGCATTTTGTACCGGGGTAACCCTGAAGGGACCGGCAGAAGAGGGGACTGTTCTTTTTACTGTCGACTGCGCCGAAGCAGGTGCGCTGTCGGGTCACCTGGCCCGGCGACGACGAGGGCGGTATCAGTCGCCGGTTTCGCCTTCCAGAATCGGCAACAGCTCGTCGAGCTTGCTGATTTCATAGTTTGCTTTGAGATCGGGGTGGGCATAGAGGCGTGCCGGATTGTACCAGCAGGTATCTATCCCGGTATTTTTGCCACCCTGGATGTCGGAAGTGAGCGAATCACCGACGATTAACGCTTTTTGGGGTTCGAAGTGCGGAATGGAACGGAAAACGGCCCGGAAGTAATTTTTGTCCGGTTTGGCGTAACCGATCCGGTCAGAAACGAATACGTCGCTGAAATAATCGTTCAATCCGCTTCCGGCCAAACGGCTGTATTGGGTGGTAGCTACGCCGTTGGTGACACAGTAAAGCCGGTATTTTTCCACCAGTTTTTCACACAGTTCTTTCGCTCCTTCGATCAGGTGGCAACCTTCGCCCAGCGCCAGTTGGTAATCCACGCTGAATTGCCGCCCGTCGACGGAACAGCCCAGTATGTCGAACAGTTTTGAAAACCGGCTGGAAGTGACGGTTTCCTTGCTGATTTCACCGCGTTCGAAAGCGGCCCAGAGATCATGATTGACCGTGTGGTAAATCGTGCGGATTTCTTCATCCAGTTTCAGGCCGTACCGTTTGAAAGTGCGCTCCAAAGCGGTTTTTTCAGTCTGGCGAAAGTCAAGCAGCGTATCGTCTGCATCGAGCAGGAGGGTGTCATAATTTTTTTTCATGATGGTCCTGTGGTGAAGTGCCTTGTGGGCAATTCGGTATTATACGCTTCCGGCGGAAGCGGTGCCTTGACCGGCGTCGGCGTGCGCGCATTGCCGGACGAAAAGCGTGCTCACGTGAAGGAAGTTTTCCGTTCGGAACGGGAAGGCCGGAGAGCAGGGCGCGGTCTGCGAAGAAACCGACAGGCGATGTGGCCGGACGGCAGGAGAAAGGA
>DBGFLV010000270.1:0-3990 GCA_048528425.1 Oxalobacter sp.
AAAAAATAAACCGGTGGAAACAAACCGCCGATTTGAGGCCAATCAAAAAAGGGGCTTTGCAAACTCTTATCATGATTTTTTCGGGAATATTTCCGGTAATGTCTGTCACGTCGACAGAAACGTTTCCTGCGCCATCTGCGGGAACCCGCCACTTAACCAATATGTCTAATAAAACCGTACACACGCCGATAAAGGATCGGCTGGGCAAAACCAGACTGGTGCCGTCCTTTCAAAAAAAGGACTGCCACCCAATCATGAAAAGACACGCTTACCGGCTGTTTTTTCAGACCGAAATCGTTTGGAAGGAGAGAGATCATGCCTTTTATCATGAAAAACGTCGTACCGTGGGGGCGCAATCTCGACGAGTACCGGAAAATGTTTTCGTTGTCCGAGACCGAACTGAAAAGCCACATCGCGGGCTTCGGTGACGGACTGGCCAGTTTCAATGCCGAATGCGGACGGCTCGGCGGGCAAGTCACGTCTTTCGATCCGATCTACCAGTTTTCGGCCACCCAACTGGAAAAAGTCATTGACGAAGCGAAACGGCGTCTAGTCGCCCAAACGGCCGGAAACGACACAACGGCAAACGCGGAAACCGTCAGAGACATTAACGAACTTGAACAACGCCACAAAGAAACCGTCGAGTCTTTCCTCGACGACTTCGAGGCAGGAAAACGGCAGGGCCGTTACATCAATCATGAAATGCCGTTTAAAATCCCTTTTCCCGACAACACGTTCGATTTGGGTCTGTCCTCCCATTTTCTGCTGCTTTACCCCGCGTTGGGCTTCAACTTTCATCGCCAGTCGTTTGAAGAAATGCTGCGTACCTGTCAGGAGATCCGCATTTTCCCGACCGTCGACAGTGGCGGCAGGCGAAGCGCCCCGATTGAAAAAGTGCTGGATCGTTTCACCGGGCATTACGACCTGACGGTACAGAAAGCGTCCTGCCACTTCATGAACGGTCTTCATGACATGCTGGTCATCCGCAAAAAGGACAAAACGGCTGCCTGCCTGCTGCACTGACCGGCTTTTTTCCCGTACGATGCCGTGCGTTCCGGACAGGCCGTTTGCCATACACCGCATGCTGTCCCCAAATTCGACGTTATTTGCAGAAACCGTTCCCGACGGAAAATCCCTTCTTTTCTCATGAAGGGTGATCTGGACAAAAATACGGTCGGTCTCCTGCCTCTGCCATAAAAAACGGGAACCCCTGCCCGGGATTCCCGCTTCACAACAACCACCGGTTTTTACAGTTTGATTTCGTTATTCTGCATCAGTTGCTGCATCAAATGTTCGACCTGCTGGTCGTGATTCATCCCTGAAAAACCGTGCAAATCGAGTCCGTTCATATCGACGGTCGCCAGTGGAACACTCTGGTGTGCCTGCCCTTCCGAACCATCCTGATCAATGGAGAGCTTGACGGTAGCCGTTCCCTTGTCGTCGTCATGGCTCAACACTTCCAGATTCAGGAAACCGCCGGAAATCAGATTCTTGCCGTCTTTTCCTGCATCGACGCCCTGCAAGAGTTCACTGATGTCCAGAATATCCGCATCGGCGTCCAATCCACGCCCGTTGGTCGGATCGAGATTGCCGGCGTGGAAATCCAGAATGTGATCTCCCCCGACGACGCTATCCAGATCGCCAGACTGCCATTTGAACGTATCGCTGCCCGATCCGCCCACCAGGATGTCGTCTCCCTTGCCGCCGACAAGCACGTCGTTACCCGAACCACCGAACAGGACGTCGTTGCCATCCCCACCGTAAAGGTGGTCGTCGCCTCCCATCCCCATCAAAACGTCGTCGCCGGTTCCGCCGAACAAAACGTCGTTGCCATCCGTCTGGCTTTCAACACCCACTCCCTCGATACCGCTGATGAAATCGTGAATGTCCCCGGGCGTTCCATGCTCGAGAAGATCGTGCACGCCTGCCGCCAGATCGTTACCGTGAGCGTGATCACCCAGCAACGCGCCTATGTGATCGACACTGCCACCCGACACGTGCGCATTGTCACCGTCACCCAACAGCACATCGTTGCCTCCCTGTCCGGTCAGGATATCGTGGCCGGCACCACCTACGACCAGATCAGACTGGGCGTAAAGCGGATCAGCAGGCAACGTATCCACAAAATCCGGATGATCGGTCAGGAAATCGAAAACACTTTCCCGACTGGTAGCGTCCCCACCGGCAGCCGTAATCGCTGCCGTTAAGGCATCCCATCCGTCCAGTCCGTTATAAGTGACGTGATCACCAAAGACGATGTCGTTTCCGGCACCACCGTAAAGCGTATCCTGTCCCGCAAACACACCGGGAACAACGGTACCCGGATCCAACAGAACATTGAGATCGCTTACACCGTTCAGGATTTGTGACTCACCGGTATTATCGAACCTGTCGAGCATGCTCTTGTCCAGATCGGTTCCTGCAAAACCAGCCGCATTAACCTCGACACCGAGCGCTGTCAACTCACTGAAAAGGTCGTTGCCGTGTTCGGCAATAAAGGCATTCCACTGACGTGTGGTTTCGGTCATGAAGGCCTTGAACGCACTGCCACCGGCCTCTTGCACGAGATCCGGGTGTTCACGGGCGAACTGGTCTTGCTGCTCCTTCGTCGGAAAACCGGTGTATCGTCCGTCAGTCATTCCCTGAGGATACAGTCCGTTGTAGCCGATATCGGCAAAACTGCCGGCAGTCAGAGCGTTGGTGAACCCCAGACTTTCACCTTGCCACATGATGAAATTGGGATTGCCGTCCGAGAGGAAATACACGGAATTGTGTATCTCTCCCGAATCCGGAGGGAGGGCCGAAAAAGCGTCCAGAACTTGCTGGAAAGCGGCTTCGTAATTGGTTTGGCCCGATGCCTGTACACTGTCCAGATAAGTCTTCAGCTCGCTTGCCGTATCGGTGTTCAGATTGATCCAGCCCGTGCCTTGGGCCGTATTGTTGAAACCGACCAGCTGGACATTGATGGAAACACCGTCTCTGTCACTTTGACCGGCCAGAGAATCCACCAGATTTTTCAATGCCTCCACCGAAGCTTGCAAGCGAGTCTGGCCATTGTCAAGCCTGTTTTGGCTCATCGAAGCCGACGTATCCAGCACGAGAGAAATGTTATAAGTCACACCGGTTACACTCTCCGGCGTGTAACCCCGATCGCCGATAATGATGTCCGAACCGCTACCACCTGTAATGGTCTGGCCGTTTTCATTGCCGACCTGCACACCCAGCGTTTCCAGACGAACCGTGTCCTGTGCCGTGTCACCGTCGGCGTCGGTCACTGTAACGGTCACATCGTGTGTTTGGCTTTGCGTTCCGAATGCCGTTTCAACCAACCCGGCATCGTGATCGACGACGATCTTTCCGTTATCGGCCGAAAACGACTCTTTTCCGACCTCGTTGCCGTCCACCGTAACCGATATCGAAGGAGACCGGCCGCTGTATGAACCGTCGTCAGCGCCAAAATCAAAGTCGAATTCGGCATGCAAATGATCGGCGTTACCGTTCTGCACAACCTGTCCATTTGCGCTGTCGGCGTTCACGACCGGAACGTCATCGACAATGTCTACCGGTACTGTGATCGTGAAGTGGTTGCCGCTAGCGTCCTGTATCACCAACTTGACATTGTCGGCACCTTCCACCGTGTTCGTTCCCGGCACTTTTCCGGAATCCACTGCTTCGTTCAACGTGTAGTGCCAGCTTCCGTCCCGGCCTTGCGAAACGGTACCATGTTTTCCCTGTCCTGCCACTTCTACAATCTGGTACCCGTCGGGAAGACCGATCGTTCCGATCTCTGACGTGTTCTGGCCACCAATACCGTCCGTCAATCCGTGTTCGTTTACCGTCACGTGCGCAATACTGCCACTGTCCGGCCCCGTCGCTTCCTGAATTTGCACATCCAGTTTCACCGATTGACGGTCACCGTCCGCATCCGTAATGGTCAGCACGAAACTGTCGCTGGCACCTCCCTTGATGTTCGGATGCGCTTCGTAACTG
>DBGFLV010000271.1:0-2826 GCA_048528425.1 Oxalobacter sp.
GAAGATAACGGGAGCTCCCTTCGGAGCGGTCTCACCGGTTTCAATGGTTATTTTCACCTTTTAGAAGGTGAAAAACAGTCATTTTGCCGGTTGGGAAAAAGGGAACGCGTGGCGTTCCCTTTTTTATGGAGCGTACGCAGGAAACACACTTTTCAGTTGGAAAAAAGCCGCTTGAAAAGAGGGGCAAGCGGAAGCGATTGCGTGAAAGAATCCGTTTTCAGGAAATGTCTTGTCCGGCGGGCCGGAAACGACGCTTTGAGAAGAAACGGATACAGCCGGGTCCCCTGTTTGAGACGGATTGTAAAAACCGTTTTTTCAGTTGTATCTTGGCAGAAAATACGGCTTCATCCGCAGAAGCGAACCCTAATACCGAGTCTGTTTCATTGATGATGGGACGACCCTTCCAAACGGGCTTTTTGTGTTGTTTTTAATGCATGGCCGCTTTTGAGGGGAACGGATGGTTTTTCTACTACACAATACGCTATTTTTCTTTCCGGTATCGAAGTACAGGGACGTTCTGTTTGCGCCGGTACACGTGTCGGTGAAATGACATTCTTCGAAGAGTCACCGGCTGTCCCTACGCTTGGGCCTGCAAAAACGAGACGGTTGACCTCGGGGGACTGAACCCGTTGTTTCTTGATGCGTTGCTCTACTTGTGGCGTCTGACTCTTTTGCCAGTTGCTTTCGAAACGGTGTCAGGCCGTTTTTTCACAAGCCTGTGTCCGGATCGGCGGTTCTCTTCGGAGAGGAAGGACGGGTGTCGCCTCGTCCTGTTCCTGAACATTTCCGGCGCCTTCAGGCCGGAGTCCGGAACATTTTCCGTGAAACGGCCCATCTCCACAACAGCGCGCATAGCGTACCGGCGCCCAAACTGATGGTTCCGACCGCCATAGTCAGATTCGGCCAGTCGAGCGAGCAAAGCATCATCGAAAAACTGCCGAACAGCAGGGCCACACATCCCCAAAGCGATCCAACGGTGCCGTTATCCGTATCCATCTGATTCATGATGAGCATGGTTCCCGCCGGGCGGCAAGCACTACCGAAGAAGGTGACCGGAACGTAAAGCAGGGCGAAAGCGTACGGATTGACGGCACCGAACGCCAGAATCAGAACGCCCGAGACAGCAACGCACACGAAACAGATCGTCAGAAACAACAGGCGCGGCAGTCTGCGCAAAACATGAATGTACAGGATCGGAGCCAGCATGGCGAAGCCCCCGTTGAACGCGAAAAAGTAACTGTATTCCTGCGCGGACAGCTTGAACAAGTCCATGTAAATGAAAGACGAGGTGGACAGAAACGACATGACGGGCATGACCATCAGCGAAAAAATGACCAGTAAGATGAGATAACCCCGGTTGCCGAGCACAACGCCGATCCGGGCCAGGGAGCGAAAGGCGGAACCTTCGGTTGCCTGGGTCAACGTTTCTTTCAATAAAAGACTGAATATAAAACCGAGGACACCGCAAAGGGTCAGCACGACGAACAAACCGCGCCAGGAAACGAATTTCAGCAGGAAGGCACCCAGTACCGGAGCGAGCATGGGGCATAAAATGACGAGGGTCTGGATCCAGACCAGTACTCTTTCCATGACCAGTCCCCGGAAATTGTCTTTGACAATTGCCATGGAAACGGCCTGGATGGCGCCGCTACCGACCGCTTGAATGACGCGACCGGTAATTAACAAATAAATGTTCGGGGAAAAGACACAGACGAGACTGCCGACAATGTAAAAGGTCAAGCCCAGATAGAGAATCGGTTTACGGCCGAATTTGTCGGTGAAAGGTCCCCACAGCAGCATGGAAACCGCGAAAAACAGCATGAAGAGGCTCAACGTGAAATTCGTCATTTCCGGCGTGGTGTCGAAATAGTCGACCATCGTCGGCATGGCAGGCAAATACAAGTCGATCGACAGAGGAATGAATGAATTCAGAAAAGCGAGAAAGGCGATCAATCCTCTCTGCCCCAGCGGGAAAACACCGGTGGCCGACGTTTCGTTGTCTTCTTGTGTCATGTTCGTGTCCGGTTGGAAAATAACGGATTCAGACAGAAAGCCGATCGGAACTGAAGAGCGGGACATCGCTGAACCGTTTTTATTCCGGCGCCGCCTGATCCGACGCCTGAAAGAAAAGAGGCTCATTATAGCGAGGTTCGTCGCAGTCGTTTGTGACAGGAAACAGAAGTCAGGTCGTTTGACGCGACACAAACGAAACGGCTGCCGTGTCAGAGTAAGCGGCAAACGCTGCCCGGGTCGATGTCATCGGTGCTGGCTGCCGGGCTATGCGGCTTCCGAGCGGTAACGCGCTTTTTCCGCAAACAGGTCAGTCGGTCATCAGTTGCCGGATGGCCGCCGGCAAGGGAGTGGACTTTCCGGTTTCGCGATTGACCCAGACTACTTTGGAACCACCGACGGCACAGATTGTGTCCGGCTTGTCGGTGCGCCGGATTTCCTGGACGACGTCGAAACTGGATCGGCCGGGTGACCCGGCGTAAGTGCGTATCTCAAGTTCTCCCGGATAGGCAACTGGTGCATAATACGTGCAGTGATTGTGAACGACAACGGTTTCCACGCCGGCGTTTTCACCCCGTCCGAGATGGGTATACCATTCAATACGGGCCTGTTCCATGTAACGGAAAAAGACGCTGTTGTTGACGTGGCCCATCGCGTCCATGTCACCCCAGCGGATAGGGACGCGGGAAACGAAGACGAGCTTTTTGTCGGCTGACAGGTCATCGGTCACGGACGATTTCCTCTCTAAAAACTTTGAAGTTGGCGGTTTGCCCGATATCATGTCATGATTTTGCGGCAAGTTCCACTGCCGGTTGT
>DBGFLV010000272.1:0-5416 GCA_048528425.1 Oxalobacter sp.
AGAAATAGACCCGGAAAACGGGGATAACGATCCCTTCCATTTTTCCGCTACCTTCAGGCGACACACCCTGCATTTAAACCGATAGTTGCGCAAGTACGGAACCCGGTAACGTAGTTTCACTGTCCGATGGCGTCTTCTGCCAGACACAAAGCATCAAAGACGAACGTCAAGTTCGGCGTCCCAACTTCATAACCGTTTTCCCGGTTCCTCCTCTTGAGACAATGCCGTGCAATGCTGCCATAAAGACCGGTGAGCCTGACAGGCCTAACTGTAAAGAACTGCCGGAACGGTTCTTTACCGGTTTGTCGTCAGACCGTCGAACGTCGCCCCCAACAGGCCCGTGCTGTCTTTGCTGCGTCCCTTCCCGACGACCACAAGCAAAACTGGCGAAATCTCCTGCATCCCAACCGCTGAAAGAAGACCTGTAACCGGCACATCGGACACGACACGCTTTCCGAAAAAACCGTTATTGAAACCACGCGCATGCTTTACCGTACCCGGAAGAAAAGCGGAACAATAGAGGCAACACCGCTTCCTTTGCCTTATCCGTTACTTTCCGCGTCCGTTGGTCTGGAACAGTCTGTTCTGAACAATCACAATGCTCAGGCCTATTCCGGCGACAGCGCCTTAAGACCAGACCGGCGCTCTGAACGGGGCTGTTTGACTTCCTTGCCGATCGAACCGGACCCGTTTTTTCTATCGGTTACCGATCGGTCAACCGGACGAATCTGTCAAACCGGCCCCACTCGGCGTTTCAAAGTGGGAAAATCCTTTCTTGTTTAATCGGTCTTTGTCAGTCTAACCCTCATCGTCCTGAGTGAATCCGTTTCATAACCGGAAAAGTCCTTGTACGAACGGTGAAAACGACCCCGACGTCAACAGGTACCGTCTGCCGTTTACAGATCAGTTAACCTGTTATGGCATCAACCCGATAGCGACGTCCGAAAGCGTTTTTCTGACAGGAGAGTGAAAAAAGGCTGAGCGTGAACCGGAAAAAATGTGTAACAAAGTTTATATAAAGTTTACCACCCTCTTTCCGGCTTTTAAGCTTGACCTTTCCAGGATGAAAATCGAGAAAAATCGAAGAAACGTTTTTATCTGAAAGCAAAACCGTTTACAC
Source organism: Oxalobacter sp. (assembly GCA_048528425.1). Taxonomy (GTDB): domain Bacteria; phylum Pseudomonadota; class Gammaproteobacteria; order Burkholderiales; family Burkholderiaceae_D; genus Oxalobacter. The sequence goes on from DBGFLV010000272.1 coordinate 1,121, forward strand.
TCACCTGCTCCCTATTTTCTCACCTCGTCTTTTTTCTAAAGCGCCCCGAAACGGCAAAGGTTTTTGATCCGGTTTCTCTTTTATCTATCCGACGCCACGTGACATCATGAAAACTTTCTTTTCAAAAATGACGGCTTACCGGTTTCACCTGAAAAGCCGGTGGCTCATTTTTCTAGCAGCCCTCTATTTCACGACGGTCCTGAATTTGGGGTTGTGGCGTTATTTCGTCAGTCATCTGGAAGTGACCGGCATCAACATGTTTTTCTTCGGGATCAGTTTGCCGATACTTCTCTTTGCGGCGTTCTACCTGATTTTCAATCTGATCCTGCTTCCCTACCTAACCAAACCCGTACTGGCGCTTTTACTGCTGGTATCTAGCGTAACCAACTATTTCATCTTCAATCTGGGCATATTCATCGACTCGGACATGATCCGCAACGCTCTGGAAACGAACCCCCGGGAAGCCCTGGATTTGGTCACTTTCAGCGCAGTAACCTGGGTAGTCACGAGCGGAGTCGTACCAGCGATTCTTCTGGTTTTCACCCGGATAGAATACCCGCGTTTCTGGAAAGAATGTCGCTTCCGGTTTTTTGCCTGCCTGGTCAGTGCAAGCGTTATCGGCCTCATCGCTGCCGTTTTTTTCAAGGAATACGCCGCTTTCGGCCGCAATCATCATGAAATGCCGCGGTTGATCAATCCCACTAATTACCTTTACGCCACCGTCCGGTACTATCACTTCAAGTCCCTGGCCAACCGGTCGTTTTCCCGATTGGACGAAACCGCGAAACTGGTGCCGTATGAAGACGCCGCACCGACCGTGTTCATCCTGATCGTCGGTGAAACAGCCCGTTCAATGAATTTCTCCCTGAACGGATATGCCCGTGAAACCAATCCCATGCTGGCCCAGGAAGACGTCATTTCTTTCAAAAACGTCTATTCCTGCGGTACGGCAACCGCGCTTTCAGTGCCCTGTATGTTTTCCAACCTGGACAGAAAGAACTTCAATGCCGATGACGCGCTGTATTCGGAAAACCTGATCGACTTGATACAACAGGCAGGCTTTCAAGTCCTCTGGCGGGACAATGACGATGGTTGCAAGGGTGTGTGCAACCGCGTACCCCATGAAGACATGATCCGCGCCAACGACATCCGTTATTGCGACAAAAACAGCTGCTTTGACGAAGTCTTGCTGGAAAACCTGGACGACTATCTGGCCAACGTCACCCGGGACGCATTCATCATTCTGCACACGATGGGCAGCCACGGCCCAACCTACTACAAACGGTATCCCACCCCATTCCGGAAATTTACGCCGACCTGCGATACAGCAGACGTACAACAATGCAGCCGGGAAGAAATCGTCAACACCTACGACAATACCATTCTTTACACCGACTACGTCGTTGCCCAAGCCATCCGGGTATTGAAACGTTTCCCTCATCTGGAATCAGGTTTGCTTTACGTTTCCGATCACGGCGAATCGCTGGGCGAAAACAACATTTACCTGCACGGTTTGCCGTACTCGATCGCACCGGAAGAACAGAAAAAGATACCGATGGTGTTATGGATGTCGGAAAATATGAAAAAATTCGATCACGTCGATTACCGTTGCATTGCGGAGGAAGCGGAAAAAAACACGTATTCCCACGACAATCTCTTCCACACTCTGCTGGCTTTGATGGAAGTCAAATCCCGAACCTACGACAAGACGCACGATATGTTCGATCGCTGCCGGATCAAGCCGTTACCGTAAATCGCCGCTCACGTCTGTGGCAGAAAGCGTCCTGCGGAAAATGCCAACTTCCCCAGACATTTCCCGGGACAACCCGCTTTGACACGACACTCTCCCTTCCCGACCCTGTTTCTGTCCTGTTTGTCTTTTACCCGGACAGTGCGGCGCTCAAGTTTACTTCCCCGGAAAACAATGGTCTAATAAACGACGTCATCACTTCCCGTCACCTGGAGCGGCGTCACCGCATTTTATCGAGGAGATTTTCATGAATGAAACGATCAGTGCCATGCTTTCCCGCAGAAGTATCCGTTCATACAAATCCCGGCAGATCCCCGATCGCGATCTCAACTGGATTTTAGAAGCCGGCATTTATGCCGCCACTTCCCGAAACATGCAGGCATGGTATCTGACAGCCGTCCAGAACAAAGCGCTGTTGCAACGATTGAGAGACGCTGCCTGTGCCAGCATGCTGAAGTCGGATAACGAACGTAACCGGGAAAAGGCTCGCGATCCCGATTTCTCCCCTTTTTATCACGCACCCACGCTGATCATTGTATCCGGCAACGAATCCCGGAATGCGCGGGTCGACTGCGCCAACGCCACGCAAAATATGTGTGTCGCCGCTCATTCGTTGGGCTTGGGGTCGTGCTATCTGGCCAGTTTCCTGACGGCTTTTGAAGAACCTGCCGTTGCCGCTACCCTGCTGAGAGATCTGGGCATTCCGGACGGTTATTTCCCGCAGTTCGGTGTCGCACTGGGGTATGCTGCCGAACAGCCCGAAACACCCCATCGTAGAAGAGACGTGATTCGGGTCATCAAGTAACGAGGCAACATGCAGTTTCTCCGCCAACAACTCATCCTGCTTCTGGCGATGGCGGTACTTTGCGGTGCATCGGCCCGGGCAGACATTGTCCTGCCTTCTCCACAGACCAGGGGTGGTCAGGGCGTTTTCACTGCACTGAATGAACGTCATTCCGCCACACCGGGCGATTTTCCACTCAAAAACGTTTCCCGTCAGGAATTGTCCAATCTGTTATGGGCCGCTACCGGACAAAACCGTTCCGGCAAAGGGTGGACCGTACCGCTGGCGATGGGTAACGCACCCTACAACAGCATCTACGTGCTAAACGACAGTGGGGTTTACCGCTACCACTGGAAACTGAACAGGCTGGTCGAAATAGGGAAAAAGAATGTCAAGAACCAGGTCGGATGGCAACGTATCGTCGAGATGGCTCCCGTAGTACTCGTTTTTGTCGCCGATGGCGACGTCAAACGCGAATACGCCGACATCGCTACCGGTGCCATGACCCAGAATGTCTATCTGGCTGCCGCTTCGATGGGACTCGAAGGCCGTTTCGTCATTTCGCTGAAAGAAAACGCTCTGCGTCAGGCACTCCAGCTCGAAGAAAAGGCCATTCCGCTCAATTTGATGCTGATCGGAAAAAAATAACCGTCATTTTCCTCACACTGGAGGTTTTTATAGAAAAACCACGGGTTTCCTGTGTTCTTTTTTGACGAAAACGACAAAAACGGACTGATTTTCAGGACAAAACCGTGGAAAAACGGCTGAACCAAAAAACAATTCCAGAGTCAGAACGGTTGATCCATTCTCAAATAAACGACACGCCGCAACAAAGTGAAAGACATTTGATTTTTCAAAGGACTTTGATTGTTATGGATGTTACATTTTCCAAAGTTGGAAAAAACGGCAAAGTACCATCTTGAAATCGTCAATACTGGAAGCTAACCCATCCACGGAGAAAAACATGAAGCGCTACTTATTATCATTACTGACCATCCCTCTGGTTCTGGCCGGCTGTGCCCAGATGCCGGATTCGAACAGATCGAACCCACCGGCATCACAGGCCGTCGATTCACTCGACGCTTTTCACTGGCAACTGACCGATGCGACCAACCGCCGGGGCGACCGTTTGAACTATTTGTTCGTCCAGCCGGGCAAACCGGTTCAGCTGGATTTTAAAACTAACCGTTTTACCGTTTCAAACACCTGTAACGTCATGGGTGGTACCTACACGTTAAACGACAACGAAATCACGTTTTCCAACATGGTGTCGACCAAAATGCTGTGCGCCAACCCGCAGTTGAACACCCTGGAACAGCAAGTTGCCAACCAGATACAAAACAGAGCCAACATCGACGTTTTCCTGTCGGCCACGCCTGTTCTGAAATTGCGCTTTTACGACGGTAACACACTGACCTTTACCGGTCATCCGACAGCTGACGTCCGTTATGGTGGTTCAGGTGAAACCATTTTCATGGAAATCGCTTCCAACACGATCGCTTGTAACACACCGATGATGCCGACGAAACAATGTTTGCAAGTTCGTGACGTCTATTATGACAACAGCGGCGTCATCACCGGAACCAGCACGTGGCGGCCTTTCTATCCGGACATCGAAGGTTACCAGCACCAGCAGGGTGTCGGTCACATCCTTCGTCTGAAACGCTACAACATTGCCAATGCACCGGCCGATGCACCGAATCAGGCTTACGTCATGGATATGATCGTTCAATAATCCGGCTCTTCCGGTCAAAAGCCCGAT
>DBGFLV010000273.1:0-4264 GCA_048528425.1 Oxalobacter sp.
AAATAATAAACCACCTGAGCCACCACCCGTGCCCAGTTGATCGAGTTGACCGTACCGATTTTCTGCCGGGTCTTATACTCCAGATCGTTGGAAACCGCCTTCACGATGTCTTGGCAATCGTCGAAGACGCCTTTGATCGCGATATTGAAAATGTTCGGATCCTGCAAACTGAACATTTGTGCCGTCTGGAACGCACTCATCTTCTGGTAAGGCGAAAGCATGAATACCCGAATGCCTTTTTTACCCCTCATAGCGTATTCCGCGGCACTGCCCGTGTCACCCGAAGTCGCACCTAAAATGTTGAGTGATCTATTGCGGCGTTCCAGTTCGTATTCGAAAAGATGGCCGAGCAATTGCATGGCCATGTCTTTAAAAGCCAGCGTCGGACCGTTCGACAGACTTAAAAGCATCAGCTTTTTGCCACTCTTATCCTCCAGAAGACGCAACGGAACAATCGTGTCAGGCACGTCCTCCGGACGGGTGTTTCCGTACACGTGCGGCGTGTACGTCTTTTCGACCAGTGCTTTCAGATCAGTTTCGGGAATGTCATCGACGAATTTCTTCAGGATTTCGAAAGCCAGCCCGGCATAAGACAACGACCGCCATGCATCCAATTCCGAAGACGTGACCAACGGATAAGACACGGGTACGTAAAGACCGCCGTCGGGGGCCAGGCCTTCCAGCAGAATTCGGGAAAAAGAGCGTGGTGCGCCGTTTTTGTTGTCGGCACGGGTAGAAACGTATTGCATACGAACCATTTTAGAAAATTCAACGGATGAACACGACCGCAAACCGCTTGAACGGTAAAAACGGGAGGCTTGCGATCCGGAAGAGTAGCATTGTAACCAAATTCCACTTCAATAGACATTTATCGGATAAAATGCCGGGTTTTTGAGCGCAAGTTCAAACAGAAAATACAAAAAGGGCTATCCTACTGACATTCCCTCAACCTGTTCCGGAAACGATATCATGCCGCCCAAAGTCGCTATTGCCCAGATCAACAGTACCGTCGGAGACTTGTCCGGCAACCGGGAACGCATTGGCCGATTCGCCCGCATGGCCGCTGAAAAAGGGGCCGATATCGTGTTGACTCCTGAACTGTCTTTGACCGGTTATCCACCCGAAGACTTGTTGCTGCAAAAAAGTTTTCACTCGGCAACACAACTGGAACTGGACAGACTCAAAAACGACCTGGCCGATCTGGACGGCGTCCACGTGCTGGTCGGTCATCACACGATCCGTGACGGCCTCTGCTACAACGCCTGTTCCATTCTGGTAAATGGTTCCGTCATTGGCACCTACTTCAAGCAAGAACTGCCGAATTACACTGTATTCGACGAAAAACGGTACTTTACCCCCGGAAAGGAACCGCTGGTTTTCAACGTCGGGGGAGTCCGTTTCGGCGTCGCCATCTGTGAAGATATCTGGTTTTCCGAACCCCCTGTACGAGCCCGCGATGCCGGAGCGGATGTCCTGCTCGTTATGAACAGTTCGCCTTACCACATGGGAAAAATGCACCAGCGTCCCGTTATCGTCCGTGAAAACGTCATCCGTCACGGTATGGCTGCTGTTTACGCCAATCTGGTCGGTGGCCAGGATGAACTGGTCTTCGACGGTTGTTCTTTCGTCATGAACCGTGCTGGCAAAGTCTGCGTTCAGATGAAGCAGTGTGAAGAAGACCTTGAAATCGTCTCTTTTGAACACGGTGACCCGGTAAACGGTCGAATCGAAGCTCCTCTTTCTGTCGAAAACGAAGTCTACCGGGTACTCGTTTCGGGCGTTCGCGATTACGTGAACAAAAACGGTTTTCCCGGCGTCATTATCGGGCTGTCCGGCGGCGTCGATTCTGCGCTCGTGTTGGCTATCGCCGTCGATGCACTGGGTCCTGAAAAAGTGCACGCTGTCATGATGCCTTCTCCTTACACCAGCGACATCTCGCGTATCGACGCCAGCGAAATGGCTGCCAGACTGAACGTCAATTACGACGAAATTCCGATTTCGGCCTGTTTTTCCGCCTTTTTGGAAACGCTCTCGCCCCACTTCGCCAACCTGCCGGAAGATACGACTGAAGAAAACCTGCAAGCCCGGATACGCGGTACGTTACTGATGGCGCTTTCCAATAAATTCGGCTCCATTGTTTTGACGACCGGCAACAAAAGCGAAATGGCCGTCGGATACTGTACCCTTTACGGCGACATGGCTGGTGGCTTTGCCGTCATCAAGGACATTTACAAAACGCTGGTTTACCGCCTTTGCCGTTATCGCAACACGCTCTCGGCAGTCATCCCCGACAGAATGCTGACCCGGGCACCGAGCGCCGAACTGAAACCCAACCAGTTCGACCAGGACACATTACCGCCTTATGAAGTACTTGACGCGATCGTCAAAATGTTCATGGAAGAAAACAAAAGTGTCAACGAAATCGTAGCCAACGGCTATAGTCACGTTCTCGTCGAACGCATTGTCCGGCTGATGAGAATTAACGAATACAAACGTCGTCAAGCCCCGGTCGGCATCCGGATCACCCCCCGGGGTTTCGGTCGGGACTGGCGGTGTCCGATCACGTCCAAATATCGCGATTGAAAAAGAAATGCTTTAAAATAAGCTCGTTGCGCTGCTTAGCTTAGCGTTCCGTTTTTATCGTCTCCGGAGTCGGCATGAAAAAAATCACCGCGATCATCAAACCTTTCAAACTGGACGAAGTCCGAGAAGCCTTGTCTGACGCGGGCATCAACGGACTGACCGTCACTGAAGTCAAAGGGTTCGGTAGACAAAAAGGACACACCGAACTGTATCGCGGCGCCGAATACGTCGTCGACTTCCTGCCCAAAGTCAAAATCGAAGTGGTAGTAGACGACGCCATGCTCGAACTGGCTATCGAAGCGATCATGAAATCGGCACGCACCGGAAAAATCGGAGACGGCAAAATTTTCGTGGAAAATATCGAGCAGGTCATCCGTATCCGTACCGGAGAAACCGGCCTCGAAGCGATCTGACCGGCACCGTAACGGCCCAGGGCGTCAACCGGACGCTTACTTGATCCTTTTTTCCGGATACCGGCAACTCACCTAACCGACTGCTTTCTTTTATCCAGTCGCTTTCTGAAAACGGTCGTTTCAAGCCGTCCGTTATCAATCGGCGCTGTGCTTTCAAAACACGCCACGCTTTCGAAACCGTTTTTTTCGTAATAAGAAACGTTACAGGTCGCGTCCGCCCACAAGAAAAGGTTTTCGACCCCGTTTTTCCGACAGTGTTTTTCCAGCGTGTCCAAAAGGAGTCGTCCTTTTCCATTGGCACGACTGATGAAAAGCCCCATCTGGACGTCACTCTCCCCCATAAACTGTTGAACGGTTTCGCCATTTCGGACTAGATAATGTCGGTACTCCAGTGCCACTTTCTTTTCCGGTGCGGAAAAAGCAGAAAGGCCGTGTTCAAACCATTCATCGCTGTTGTTTCCGTCCCGCTTGAAACCGGCCAGTAAAAAAGCGTCCAGTCTGTTACCGGTCGCGCTGAACGAAAAACGACGGTTCACATCATAGTAACGTACCAGATATGCATGAATGAAACGGTTCAGCTCCATACTCGCTCCACTCAGTTCATCTTCCCAAACGTCACAAGCCATCCGGCCTGCTGCGTCAACGTCCTTTTCCAGAAAAACGCGTAATCCCATTAAAACAGCCTTTTCACTTTCTCAAAAAAGCCTTTCCAAAGCCTACCTTGCATAAAAAAACCGGCCTGCATCTCTGCTGAAACCGGTCAGTCCCGGGATAAAACACGAAAAGCGAACACCTTGTCATTCGACAAGCCGTCACGTAACGGCCCCCGCCATCCCGGACGGCGTGCCAAACTTTTCAGTTACCGGCTTTTTGCCACCAGTTTTTTCGCTTCGGCCTGCTGTTGCGGCGTCATGACCGACAACATGTTCTCGGCACCGGTCTCGGACATACGATAACCTTGCGACGCCGACAGACTGTACCACTTGTAGGCCTGAACGGGATCGGCTTTCATTCCCAAACCCAGCTCGTACATTCTTCCCAGCATATATTGGGCACGCATATTTCCCTTCTCGGCAGCCCGTTGCATCCACATACCGCAAATCTGGTCGTCTTGCTGGATACTCATACCGCCGCAATACATTTCGGCGACCTGAACCATTGCGTCCACATCGCCTTTTTCCGCCTTCGCCGTCAATTCCGCCACCGTTTCCTGTCCTGTTGAACAACCTGCCAGAACCCCCGCCGCCATCAGCGTTACGCCCAAAGAA